>NZ_JAGAVR010000009.1:0-33329 GCF_017941855.1 Turicibacter sp.
GATTAAAGTGTGCGAGGCAGGTCATGGGCCTAAAACAATGACAACAAGTGTGTGTAAAATCCAGTAAGTTAAAATTGTGTGTGTAGATTAAAGTGTGCGAGGCAGGTCATGGGCCTAAAACAATGACAACAAGTGTGTGTAAAATCCAGTAAGTTAAAAGTGTGTGTGTAAATTAAAGTGTGCGAGGCAGGTCATGGGCCTAAAACAATGACAACGAGTGTGTGTAAAATCTAGTAAATTAAAATTGTGTGTAGATGAAAGTATGGGAGGTAAGTTGCCGACCTAAAACAGTGACAACGAGTGTGTGTAAAATTCAGTAAGTTAAAATTGTGTGTGTAGATCAAAGTGTGCGAGGTAAGTTGCTGACCTAAACAGTGACAATGAGTGTGTAATCAAAAATATGTAAGGATGGTCACTTTCCTAAAATAGTGATATAAATTTTAAATATTTATTTGAATTATATTAGTTAAGTTATTAACTTATACAACGACAAATTAATTTTAGTAGGGTACTAGGTTCAAGGGTCAGGTTACTAGCCTTAATAAAGTAATTGATTATTTATTATAAATTGGAGATTGGTTGACTATTTTATGGCTGGCACCATATAAGTAGTTATAATAGAAATCTCATTGAAAATTATTTGTTTTTAAGTAAGATTTATATTTTTTTAAAAAGTTTTATGTGTTCATCCAATTTTAAAACCATTTTATGATGGAAGTGTCCTACTAGAGTAGGGACGTGTTCGGACAAACAATTGAATATTATCCACGATTTTGTAAATCGTTATTTCGGATACAGGGGCGTATTCGAAGGTTCCGAATATGTAAAGGGACCGGTTTGAATGATGTGATAGTCGCGAATCATGTCATTTGTTGAAGTTTAATTTGTAATAATGAGCTCATTATAAATTTAAAAATCAGATTCTATCTAGGATCTGATTTTTTGTTGTTTGGAGGATATTAAGAAAAAGTGTATGAAAGTAAGGGGAATGCTTTTTTTTTACCTCAAAATGGATATAATAGATAATAAGCGTTTTTTAAAGGGCAAGGAGAAATAGAATTAAATGAAAAAGGTTATATTAAGGACGATAAAAAAATACAATTTATTGGAGAAAAATAAATCAGTTGTTGTCGCAGTTTCAGGCGGGGCAGATTCAATGGCATTACTAAATTTGCTAGTCGAAATTAAAGAACTGTATAACCTTCATTTAGTTGTAGCTCATGTGAATCACAAGAAGCGTGAAAACTCAGATTTAGACGAGGTTCTAGTTAACAAAATAGCATTAGAAAATGGATTAGATTATGAGGTTTATTATTTACCTAAGTGTTTAACTAATGAAAATTTTCATGAATATGCGAGAAGAGAAAGATATAACTTTTTTAAAAGAGTTGCTGCTAATTATAAAGCAGATTGTATTGTGACAGCGCATCATGCCGATGATCATTTAGAAACACAAATTTATAGACTTTTATATCATAGTACAGTTAGTGGTTTAATTGGAATAGAACCGATAGTGGAGTATTGCGGATTGAAAATAATTAGACCATTAATCGAGGTAACAAAAGATGATATTTACAAGTATTGTAGTGAGTCTAGAATTGAGTACAGAGAGGATGAATCAAATCAAAGCGATGTGTATACTCGTAATCGAATTCGAAAATATATTATTCCAGCTTTAGCAGAAGAAACTTTTTCTGTTTATGAACATTCTCGAAGCATTAGTGAGCAGTTAAGTGAAGATGAAGCGTTTTTTAATTTACAGGTTGATCAATTAATGAATGAAGTTTCTGAAATTAAGGGAGTATTTAAAGTTTCAAGAAGTTTTATAAATAGCCTTCCTAAAAGCTTATCAAGACGATTGATTAAACGAATTCTTCAGCAGTTTATGATAAAGGATATTCAAACTGTACATATTGAAGAAGTACTGTCAGTTATGCAGAGTTCAAAACCTAATTTGAGCGTGACGTTACCTAATCAAATTTGTTGTGTTATAGCCTATGATATAGTACAATTCTCTACAATGCTTGATGAAATAGAGCCATATGAGATGATTTTAGATGTAGATTCTACGCTTGTCTTACCTCAAGGTTCTACTTTGTGTATAAGGGAGAACAAAGTCGATGAAAAAACGGAAAAATCTTGCATTAATAAAGTTGATTTGTGTTATAATGAAATAGAATTACCTTTAAAGGTTAGAACACGCAAACCAGGTGATCGTATCACTCTAATGAACGGACATGGAACGAAAAAAATTAAAGAAATTATGATTGAATGTAGAGTTCCCAAACATTTAAGAGATACATGGCCGATTATTACAGATTCGAATGATCGAATTATCTGGATTCCACTTTTAAAAAAATCATCTTATTGTCAACAACATTTAAATGGTAAAACGATTACAATTGATTATTGTCACCTCGGAGGGAATGAAGAAGATGCATAACGATATTAAAGAAATTTTATTAACAACTGAACAAATCGAAGCTAAAGCTGCAGAATTAGCGAAGCAATTAGAAATCGACTATGCGGATAAAAAACCGGTTTTATTAGGGTTATTAAAAGGATCTGTTCCGTTTATCGGAGATTTAATGAAGTGCATGAATATTCCAGTTCAAATTGAGTTTATGGATGTTTCTAGTTATCATGGGGGAACCGCTTCAACTGGACAAGTTAAGATTTTAAAAGATATTGATATCTCAGTAGAGGGACGTCATATCATTATTGTTGAAGACATTGTAGATACAGGATTTACTTTAGATAAAGTTATCGCACTTTTAAAACATCGCGGAGCTGCAAGTGTTGAAGTAGTAACAATGTTGGATAAACCAGAAGGTCGAGTAGTTGTAATGGAACCAAAATACATTGGATTTACAATTCCAAAAGCCTTTGTTGTTGGTTATGGATTAGATTATGATGAGTATTATAGAAATTTACCATATGTAGGAATTCTTAAAGAAGAAGTCTACATGAATTAAGAAAGAGGTGCGAAGATGCCGCCAATTAATCCAAAAGATAAAATTAAAAGCATGAAAAAGAAAAGTAGTTTTAATAAAAAAGGTCCACAAAGTATTGGAATCTACTTTATTCTATTTATCATTGTTTTAGGGTTATATGGTTTCTTATTTATTCCACAGGAAACACAGAAAATTGAAGAGCCACGTTATGAACAATTATTAAGTGATTTAGAATCAGGAAAAATTGTTTCATTATATGTTCAACCAGTAGATGGTGAAGACAATCAAAATATGTGGTCTGTTCAAGGTGAAATGATGGTAGATGGAAAGAAAACTATCTATACTGCAAATGTTCCAAATTCGGAATTGTCACGTATTTATGATTTAGCATTATCAAATAACATTGAAATTAATAATAAATTAGCTTCAAGTGTAGGTAAGATATGGTCATTCCTTTCTTACGCGTTAATAACTGTTTTATTCCTAGGTGTCATCATGTTTATGTTTAAATCAGCACAACGAGGGAATAATAAGGCGTTTGATTTTGGTAAGAGCCGTGCTAAATTATCTAAACAAGAAGGAATCTCGTTCGAAGATGTTGCTGGAAATGATGAAGAGAAAGAAGAATTGGTTGAGGTTGTCGATTTCTTAAAAAGTCCAGCTAAGTATAATGAAATGGGAGCACGTGTTCCAAAAGGTATTTTATTAGTAGGGCCTCCAGGTACAGGTAAAACGTTATTAGCTCGTGCAGTTGCAGGAGAAGCTGGAGTACCTTTCTACTCAATTTCAGGTTCTGATTTCGTTGAAATGTTCGTAGGGGTAGGGGCAAGTCGTGTACGCGATATGTTCCAAACTGCGAAGAAAACAGCGCCTTGTATTATCTTTATCGATGAGATTGATGCAGTAGGGCGTCAACGTGGAGCTGGTATGGGTGGAGGACACGATGAACGTGAACAAACATTAAATCAGTTACTTGTTGAGATGGACGGATTTGGTCCAAATTCAGGTATTATCGTAATGGCTGCAACTAACCGTCCAGACGTTTTAGATCCGGCTTTATTACGACCAGGACGTTTTGACCGTCAAATTACAATTGGTCGTCCAGATGTTAAAGGACGTGAAGCAATCTTAAAAGTGCATGCACGTAATAAACGTTTAGCACCTGAAGTACGTTTAGAAGATATTGCAAGACGTACACCAGGATTTAGTGGAGCGGATCTTGAAAACTTATTAAATGAATCTGCTTTATTAGCAGCTCGTGAAAATCGTAAAGAAATTCAAATGCGTGATGTCGATGAAGCAACGGATCGCGTTATGATGGGACCTGCTAAAAAATCAAAAGTATTCTCACCAAAAGAACGACGTGTTGTTGCTTATCATGAAGCAGGACATGCTGTTGTTGGATTAAAACTTGAAAATGCAGAGATTGTACATAAAGTTACAATTATTCCTCGTGGAGAAGCGGGAGGATATGCTTTAATGCTTCCTGAAGAGGAAACTTATTTACAAACTAAACAAGATTTATTAGACCGTATTACTGGATTATTAGCTGGACGTGTCTCAGAAGAGTTAACGTTCCACCAGGTAACAACGGGAGCTCATAATGACTTCCAAAAAGCAACTGCTATTGCACGTGCGATGGTTACTGAATACGGGATGAGTAAATTAGGGCCTATCCAATACGAACAACGTAGTGGAAATGTATTCTTAGGACGTGACTATAATAAAGATAAGAACTTCTCTGATCATTTAGCACGTCAAATTGATGAGGCAATTCATGAGATTATTAGTGAATGTTATGAACGTTGTCGCAAGGTTCTTGAGCAAAATCAAGATTTAGTAAAATTAATCGCTGAAACATTGTTAGAGTATGAAACATTAACGAAAGAACAAATTGATGAGTTAGTTGAAAAAGGTCACTTAGAAACAACAGCTTATACAATTAGTAGCTCTAATAAAGATGATAAAAAACAAGCTAATTTCAAATTAGTGCGTGAAAATAATAATTATCAATTAAAATCAACATTAACTCATTCAAAGGATGAATTACCTCCAATTGAAGAGTTATAATAAAAAAATCGTTTCTCATTAGAGAAACGGTTTTTTTATGAGATGATGTAAATAAATTTTTCCTATTAGCTCAATATAAAATTAATACTGACAATAATGAGTAGAAAAATAAGTGTATTTTTGTTATCATAGACAACATAAAAATGATTTCCTAAGAAATAAAAGAGACAACAAGGAGGCACATTAAATGAAAGATTATTTAGTTAAAGCATTAGCATTTGATGATCAAATTCGTGCATTTGCTGTAAGTTCAACAAATTTAGTTGAAGAAGGACGTCGTCGTCACGGTTGCTGGCCAACTGCTTCGGCTGCTCTTGGTAGAACTTTAACGGTTGCTGCTATGATGGGAAGCCAGTTAAAAGGTGAAGAAACAATTACTATTCGTATTAATGGAAATGGACCAATCGGTTCAATTATTGTAGATGCAGACTCAAAAGGTATTGTACGTGGATATGTTACGAATCCAGAAGTACACTTCCAATATAATTCAGGAAAATTAAATGTAGGGATGGCTGTTGGAACTGATGGGCAGTTATCAGTGACAAAGGATTTAGGATTAAAAGATTATTTCACAGGACAAGTTCCGTTACAATCAGGTGAAATTGGTGATGACTTTACGTATTATTTTGCAGTATCTGAACAAGTTCCATCTGCTGTTGGCGTAGGGGTTTTAGTTGAACCAGATAACTCAGTTAAAGCAGCTGGAGGATTTATTATTCAAGTAATGCCAGGAGCTACAGAAGAAACATTAGTGAAGTTAGAAACTGCTTTATCTAATATTAAACCTGTTTCTCAAATGATTGATGGAGGTCTTACTCCTGAACAAATTTTAGAAACGATTTTTGGTTCGGAAAATGTTCGTATTTTAGATCGTCATGATGTTCATTTTGAATGTAAATGTTCAAAAGATAAATTTGAAAATGGAATTATTAGTTTAGGAGAAAATGAAATCCAAGCGATGATTGATGAAGATCACGGTGCGGAGGCAGTTTGTCATTTCTGTATGGAACGTTATCAATTTACTGCTGAAGAATTAGAAGCTTTAAAAGAACGAGTAAAGTAATTAAAGGATGAATTAATATGAATCGCTATGAAGATAATATTGAAGTAGTTGAAGGTGAAGTTATTAGTGATGGAAGTACATCTTCACAAAAGGATTATTGGCGTGAGGAACTTAAAGAAGAGCTTCGCCAAGAATTAAGAAACGATTATCGACATGAACTAAGAAAGGGAATGATGTCGGTTCTAGGAAAAAGCTATAATTTAGGAATGATGCTTGCAGTTGTTATCTCTTACACAGCACATCACTCTATTTTATGGGCGATTATTCATGGATTACTTGGTTGGTTTTACGTTATTTATAAAATTATTTTTGGATAAAATTAAAATCCATTATTTCATTTTGAAATAATGGATTTTTTTATTACATCGGATAGAATTCATCAATAACTTTAATGATATTAGGGCGGAGATCAATATTACCTTGTTCAAGCTGATATCTTAGGCTTGAAAAATCAGAAGAGTTTGAAGGAGCTTGGGTATCTGCTTGAAGTCCGATGTAAAATAATAATAAACCACAAATGATAAGAATAGTATTTAATACTTTCATCAGTGTCACTCCTTATCGCTTTTGTCGAGATTGAGCTCAATATTACTATACGTGTGGACTAAGGAAGGCGTGAGCAGAAATATTGGACATTTATACAAAATTATGTCATCATATTAATAAAGTTATTTTATATCTGAGGACAGCAAAGAAAGGGCGTGGATGATATGAAGAAATTATTATTGATGTCATTAGATGCGATGATTGGTAAAGATATTGAAATTTTAAAACAGTTACCAACGTTTGGACCAATTTTAAAAAAAGCATCAATTGTAAAATCAGTTGAGACAGTATATCCATCAATGACTTATACAGCTCATGCATCGATTGTTTCAGGAACTTATCCTAATAAACATGGAATTATCACAAATGAGGTATTTACACCATTAGTTAATAATGCACCTTGGTATGAGTTACGTTCACAAAATAAAGCTCAAATTCTACCTGAACTAGCTCAAGAAAATGGTTATTCAGCATTTATTAATAGTTGGCCAACATTAGTAGGAGCAAATGTTGATTATGTTGTTCAACGTGCTGGAATTCATTATCCTAAAGAAGAACAAGAATCTGAAATTCGTAAAAATTCAAATGATGTTTTAACACAGGAAATGTGGGACTATTGTGCGGAAGCATGGACGTTACCAAATTATTATTCAACAGATAAATTTTCTGCAAAAGCAACAGAATATGTTATTAATAAATATCAACCAGATGTAATGTTAATGCATATGACATTACCAGATCATTATCGTCATTCACACGGGGTATTATCTGAAAAATTAGTAGATGCGTATAAATATTTAGATGATATGTTAGCAATCGTTGTAAATGCTTTAAAAGCAAATGATTTATATGAAAAAACAACGTTTGTTTTCTGTTCAGATCATGGACAAGTTGATGTGGATATGAATATTAATGCGAATAAATTATTAATTGAAAATGGATTATTAACAGTAGATGAGAATGGAAAAATGACAGATTGGGAAGCTTATATCCAATCTAGTGCTGTATCTGCTCAAGTTTATTTAAAAAATCCTAAAGATGAAGAAATGGTTCAAAAGGTTTATCAGTTATTAAACGAAAATCGTGATTTATTACATATTGAGCATATTTTTACGCGTGAGGAAGTTAATAAAACGTATCGTTTAAATGGAGAGTTTACATTTGTATTAGAAGCTAAAGAAGGAGCCGCATTTGGATGGAATCTATTAGCTGATTATCAAAATCCAATTATGAATGATGATTATCGTGTAAGTCGTGGTACACATGGACATATCCCAAGTAAAGGGGAGCAACCATGTTTAATTTTAAGTGGTCCAGGGGTACTTGAAGGAAAAGAAATCTCAGTTGCTAAAGTTGTGGATATTGCTCCAACATGTGCAGCTATTTTAGGATTTGAAATGCCTGAAGCAGATGGACGTGTACTTCGTGAATTATTAGTAGATTAATAAAAAAGGTCAAAGCTTGTGCTTTGACCTTTTTTATTTTTGATTTGCAATTCGACGATATTGTAGGGGTGTCATCCCTGTTATTTTTTTGAATGTCATATTGAAATAGTTTTGATTATTAAATCCAACTGTTAATGCAACTTCAAGGGTTGATAATCTTCCTTCCTCGAGTAGTGGTTTACTATTTTCAATTCTAATTTCATTAACAACTTGTGAGAAAGTTTTCCCCAATTCCTTTTTTAAAACAGAACAAAAATAGCATTTATTAAGATGAAAGTAGCTAGCAACGTCTTCTAAAACTAAGTTTCGATCGTAATTATTTGAGATATATGCTAAAACTTGTGGGCCATAAAGACCGGAATTTGGAGCTTTATTTTTGTTTGTATCGTTCATTTTTTTCCCTCCATATAAAAAAATAAAAAGATAATAATAATTATTATCAATAAAAAGGCTAAAACCTAAATATAGTTATAAAAATCTAAACATAGTTAAGAATGTTACTTGGTTAACTGTTATAATAAAAACAAATGATAATAATTATCAATTAAGTTGGATTAATTATAACATAGAATTTATTGAGAGTAAATATGTTGACAACGGGGAAGAGGTATGAATTTGAAGAAGCGATATTTATTAATTCTATTGTTAATACTGTCTATTGTTTCAGTATTTGTTGGAGCAAGTAATGTTACGTTAGATTCAGTTATCAATGGAGACATTGATCAATTATTTATTTTATTTGTGAGTCGTATTCCGAGATTGCTAAGTATATTAGTTGCGGGGGTTGGAATGAGTATTTGTGGTTTAATTATGCAGCAATTAACACGAAATAAATTTGTTTCTCCAACGACTGCTGCCACAATCGATTTTGCTAAATTAGGAATGCTTATCGCTATGTTATTCTTTGCTGGAGCATCTCCGCTACATAAAATGTTTTTTTCTTTTATTTGTTCTTTAGCAGGAACATTCTTATTCATGGGAATATTAAAGCAAATTAAATTTCAAAATAGTTTATTTATCCCTTTAATCGGGATGATGCTTGGGAATGTTGTTAACTCCATTACAACGTTTATTGCCTATCAGTTTGATTTAGTCCAAAATATTTCATCTTGGGCTCAAGGAAATTTTACAAATGTGATGAAAGGAAATTTCGAGCTTATTTATTTAAGTATTCCACTTATTATCGTTGCATTTTTATATGCTAATAAATTTACAATCGCAGGAATGGGAGAAGATTTTTCAACAAATTTAGGTCTTAATCATAAGTGGATTGTGAATATTGGATTAACGATTGTTGCTTTAATTACATCAGTTATCGTCATTACTATTGGAGCTATCCCATTTATCGGCCTCATTGTTCCTAACATTGTGTCATTATACTTAGGCGATAATCTAAAAAATAGTTTAGGTCATACTGCTATTTTAGGAGCATTGTTCTTACTAATCTGTGATTTGATTGGTAGATTAGTTATTTATCCATACGAAGTTACGATTGGATTAACGGTAGGTGTCATTGGAAGCATTATCTTCTTATTTTTAATTATGAGGAGGAAATCAAATGCAACGTCGTAAGTTTTTTAGTATCCTACTCATTTTAGCGATTGGCTTTAGCGTATTATATTTAGCATACGGATTAAATCCGAATTCTTATCAATATGCTTTGTCAAGACGAATTCCAAAGTTAATTGCGATTATGTTAACAGGTGGGGGAATTGCAGTATCCTCAGTTATCTTTCAAACAGTTACTAATAATCGGATTTTAACGCCCAGTGTTCTTGGGTTGGATTCCTTATATACAATGTTACAAACTGTCATTGTCTTTATTTTTGGATCAGCAAATGTTGCTTTAATTGGTTCGAATGTTAACTTTATTTTAGCTGGAATTTTAATGGTTCTGTTTTCGTTAGTATTATTTCGTATTATGTTCAAGCAGGAAAATCAGAATTTATTCTTCTTACTAATGCTCGGAATGATTTTTGGAACCTTATTTAGTAGTTTATCTTCATTTATGCAAATGGTGATGGATCCAAATGAATTTTTAATCGTTCAAGATAAAATGTTTGCAAGTTTTAATAATGTTAAATCATCTTTATTAATGATTTCATTTTTAACAATAGTTGTTACATTTTTATGGGCATTTAAAGATATGAAGCGATTAGATGTTTTATCTTTAGGGCGTGAACATGCGATTAATTTAGGTATTGATTACGATAAGATTGTTCGAAAATTATTGGTTGTTGTTTCAATTTTAGTTGCTGTTTCAACAGCACTTGTAGGACCTATTACGTTTTTAGGATTACTGGTAACCAATCTCTCTTATCAATTATTTAAAGATTATCGTCATAGTGTTTTAATTCCAGGTGCAATATTAATTAGTATTGTATCGTTAATTGGAGGTCAGTTCTTAGTTGAGAGAGTGTTCCAATTTAGTACAACAATTGGGGTTATTATTAACTTTGTCGGTGGGATTTACTTTATTTATGTTCTGTTAAAGGAGGAGCGCGTATGATTGAGGTGAAAAATATTTCAAAGAAATATGGTTCAAAAGCTGTCGTAAATGATGTCTCTTTTCAAATTAAGAGGGGAAAGATTACCTCATTTATCGGACCAAATGGTGCTGGGAAAAGTACCGTATTAGGAATGATGAGTCGTTTGTTGAAAAGAGATTCTGGTGAAGTCTTTATTGATGGAAAAGAGTTATCACAGTGGAAAACAAATGAATTAGCTAAAGTCCTGGCGATACTTAAGCAAAGTAATCATTTAAGCGTCCGACTTACAATTCGAGATTTAGTCGCGTTCGGTCGCTTCCCACACAGTCAAGGTAATTTAACGGAAGTCGATCAAGCTAAGATTGACGAGGCGCTTCATTATATGCAACTTGAGGATATTCAGGATAAGTTTTTAGAGGAGTTAAGTGGGGGCCAAAGGCAACGCGCTTTTATCGGAATGGTGTTGGCACAAGATACTGACTATATTTTACTTGATGAACCTTTAAATAATCTTGATATGAAGCATAGTGTGCAAATTATGAAGATGTTACGTCGTATTACAGATGAGCTTGGTAAAACAGTTATTATTGTGATTCATGATATTAATTTTGCATCATGTTATTCAGATGAAATTATTGCTTTGCAAAACGGTGAAATTTCGGTTTGCGGAACAGTAGATGAAATTATGCAGGCATCAACATTAAGCGAGTTATATGATATGGATTTTGAAGTTAAAGAGATTAATAACAAAAAAATCTGTGTGTATTACTAGGCTAGGATTAAATATATAAGAAAAGGTGGAAAAGAAAAATGAAGAAAAATTTATTAGTAATGATGGCCGTTTTGGCAATGGGAATGGTAGGATGCTCACAGGCACCTGCAATGGAAGCACCGGCAGAAGATACAGCTGTATCTGAAGAAGTAAAATCAACTGAAAATAAAGAAGTAGCAACAACTTTAATAATTGAACATGACTTAGGGAAAACAGAAGTTGAAATTAACCCAGAAAATGTTGTTGTTTTCGATTACGGAATTTTAGATTCATTAGATTACATGGGGGTTGAAATTACAGGAGTTCCACAATCAAGTTCAATGCCAGAACATTTATCAAAATTTGATGGTTCTGAATATGCTAATGCAGGTTCTTTAAAAGAAGTAGATTTAGAAGCTGTTTATGAAATGCAACCAGATTTAATTATTATTTCTGGACGTCAATCTGATTACTATGAAGAATTATCAAAAATTGCGCCAACTATTTCCATGGGAATTGATAATGAGAATTATTTAGAATCATTCAAAGAAAATATGATAGTTTTAGGTCAAATCTTTGAAAAAGAAGAGTTTGTTACAGAAGAATTAGCTAAAATTGAGGAATCAGTTGCGACTTTAAATGAAGCTGTAACGGCAACAGGAGCTAATGCTTTAATTACGTTAGTTAATGATGGTTCTGTAAGTGCTTATGGTCAAGTTTCTCGTTTTGGAATCATCCACAATACATTTGGATTTATTCCAGCTGATGAAAATATTGAAGTATCAACACATGGACAAAATGTTTCATTTGAATATGTTTTAGAAGTTAACCCAGATTATCTATTTGTTGTTGATCGTGGGGCTGCGATTGGAGGAGAATCAACGGCTGCGGCTTTATTAGATAATGAATTAATTCATGCAACAAATGCAAGTGTAAATGATCACATTGTTTATTTAAATGCTGGGATTTGGTATACAGCGAGTGGTGGATTTACTTCAACAAATATGATGATTGATGAAATTAGTGCTGCGTTAAAATAATAATTTGCAAATAAGGTGAGTATTTCACCTTATTTTTTTATTAAATTTAATTACAAAAATAAAAAAATCACAAACTTTTTAAAAAAATTCACAAAAATATGTAAAATTATAGTATAATATACGTGTTAGGAAACATGGTCATTTAATGACAGGATAGTGTCAGTTTTGATGAAAATTGTCATGAGTTTTCATCGAATTTATCACCTATAGAAATTTGGAAGTCATTCAAGTATTTTTTAAGAATACTTATTCCCTATAGATTAGTTTTGTACTCCTCAAATATAAATAAAACTAAATTTGGAATCTATGATTTGCGGCGTAGATTCTAAAAAGACTTCAAATTCTATCACTATCTCCACCAAGTGTTTTCTGATTATCTTCCTCGAGGTAAACTTCGAGGATTTTTTATTTGTCGTGAATTTTGAAGACTACCATTCAAAGTCTTTTAATAATATAGAGTGTGATGAAGAATTTTAGTGGTTTTACTAGATTAAGCGATGAAGGGTGTCGTTTTCTAAATGATAGTAGTAAGGGGAAAGTGTGGTAATAAATATCATGATTTGATATAATTACATTAATAATTTTTATACGTCTTATTAAATAATGGAGTGAATAATGTGAAAAGATTACGTAATATTTTAGTTACAATTATTCCGTTGATTGTTTTATTTTTAATTGCGGATTATGTATTATTAGTACCTTTAAATATTAGATTTGAAGAAGGATTTGGATTATTCTACGGGTTATTAATTATTGCAATTATTGCTTATTTTTATGAAGATGTACGTTATATTTTTCAAGATATAGCTAAAGGACATCCCATTAGTTTTCCAGGTTCAAAAATTAAGTTTGTTTTACTGACGATGATTATCATTTATTTTGGATATCAGTTATCATCATTACCTATTTTTTGGAGCAAACAATATCACGATTTAATTGGTAATGTGGAGACAAAAGAATTTGTTGAAGAGATTCCATCAGTTGATTTATCTAAGATTCCAACAGTTGATGAAGATTATGCTCGCCGTTTAGGTGAGAAAAAGCTTGGAGAAGATGTTGGTTTGGGGTCTCAGGTTTATGTTGGGGATTATACGTTAATTAGTATGAATGACGAGTTATTCTGGGTAGCACCTCTTGAACATATTGATATTATTAAGTGGTTTGCTAATCATGAGGGGACCCCTGGATATATAATGGTTTCAGCGACTGATGCTCAGGATGTACGTTTAGTTCAAGAAGATGCAGAAGGAAACCCAATTCACTTAAAGTACTTACCTTCGGCATTCTTTAATGATGATATTAAACGTAAGGTATATTTTGAAGGAAATATGTTTGAAGGATTGACTGATTTCTCATTTGAATTAGATGATTCAGGACGCCCTTATTGGGTTGTGACAACTTATACTAAGAAAGTCGGAATTAATGGTGGATCTGATGCGACTGGAGTAGTAGTGGTTGATGCGCAAACTGGAGAGACTCATAAATATTCAACTGAAGAGGCACCAACATGGATTGACCGTATCCAACCACAATCATTTGTGATTAATCAAATTAATGACTGGGGGTGGTATACAAACGGATTCTTCAATACATTATTTGCTAAAAAAGGGATTATTCAAGCAACTCAGGGAAGTAATTATATGTATGTCGATGGAGAGTGGTATTTCTATACTGGTATGACTTCAGCTAGCTCTGATGAATCAACGGTTGGATTTATGTTATCGAATACGAGAACGAAGGAAACAAAGTTCTATAAAATTGCAGGTGCAACTGAGATTGCAGCGATGCGTTCAGCAGAAGGAAAAGTTCAACAAATGTCATATTCTGCGAGTTTCCCATTGTTATTAAATATTGAAAATGAACCAACGTATTTTATGACGTTAAAGGATAACCAAGGTTTAGTTAAGCAATATGCATTTGTTAATGTAAAAGATTATTCGATGGTTGGTACAGGTGAAACATTAAGTGAGGCTCGTGCTAATTATACGAAGTTGATGTTTGGAAAAGGTGATTTTTCAAATCTTGCATCAGGAGAACGTAAGTCAATTAAGGGGACTGTTGAGCGTTTTGGAATGAGTCAAAGTGATGGAAATACTTATTATACGATTATTTTAAAAGATCAAACTAATTTATTATTGATGGGAGCAAGCACTATCTCACCGGAGTTAGCTATTACCCGCGAAGGTGACGTAGTTGAGATTGAGTATATTGACGCAAATAATCAGACAAAAACAATTGTTTCATTTGATAATTTAAATTACGTTCAGTAATCATAAAAGGAGAGGCGCTACTAACGTGCTTCTCCTTTGCGTTAGAGGTGTAGAAGTGATGAAGAAGATAATACCAATTTTATTGATTTTGATTGGTGTAGTTTGTTTAGGTATAGGAATTTATCCATTAATTGAGATGAATAAAGGAGTTAAAGAATCGGTGGAACAATGGGAGGAATTAAAAAATACTCCTAAGGAAGAAACATCGAATGAGAATGTCGATCAAAGTATTGTTGGGATGATGCAGATTGCTTCATTTGACAAGTTATTGCCAATCCGTGTTGGAACATCTGATGCGATTTTGACAAAAGGGGTAGGAATAGATGACGACACATCTATGATTGGTGATGTGGGTAATTCAGTACTTTACGGCCACCGAGAAGAAATTTTTTGGAATTTAAAACATGTTGAGGTTGGAGAGTTAATTACAATTGAGACATTAGATAATACCTTGACTTATGAGATACAAGATATTCAGATTGTTGATCCAGATGATGATTGGATTTACGAGTCATCAGATAGATCAATGATTACATTAGTGACTTGTTATCCGTTTGTTTATATGGGGCCAACACCTGAAAGATATGTTGTGAAAGCTAGTTTAATAGAGTAAAAAAATCCTCAGATTAATCTGAGGATTTTTTTATTTTATTTTTGAATATTAAATAACTTATCCCATGTTGCTTGGAAGTCAGATGCGATACGGGCAGTTACTGAATTATCTAAAATTGTTGCAGAAGACATATCTTTTCCTTTTTCATAGTAGTAACCACCGATTTCTTTGTCTCCGCTCATTAGTAAATAAATATCATAATCTTTGTTATCTTTTGTTCCTGTATATTGATAAACATCAACTGTTTTCCCAACATATTCACTTGGTTCTACCCATGTATATAACCATTGATTATAGACATCGCCTTGTGCAGCTGTTGCTTCATCAAGTGTATAGGTTTGGTAGTACTTACTTCCGTTAACATTAGTAACATTTTTAAATCCTAAGTCACTTACATATTTAATTTGTTTATCCTCTGTAGTAGTTGTTGTTGGCGTATTTTGAGTTGTATTGTTCTCTGTTGTTGTCGTTGTTGATTTATTGTTTGAACAAGCAACTAAACATAACCCAATCATAAACATAACCATTAAACGTTTCATTCTGAATCTTCCTTTCATGTCGATTTCTTTCATAGTATTTAACGGTTCTTCCTAATTATTCAAGAAAATAAAAAATAACCCCATCAATTATAAATTTATAATTGATGGGGTTTAATGATCTTAATAGTTTAATCCAGCTGGAACGATATATTGATGATCATCAGCAGAACATGGTGTAACGGCATATGTCATGTTACAGTTTGGACACTGATCAACTAATTTTAATTTAGTGTATGTTTCTCCACAAGAACAGTTAATAGTTGCTGGTGTTGGCATTTCTTTATCAGCAAATCCTTTCATACGCACTTTATCTGCTACGGCTTGACCATTTTCAAATTCACAACCACATTTCATTGAAATCATTTCACTCATATCATTCATCCCTTTCATATCTAGTTAAGAGTATTATATCAGATATAGTGAGATAAAAATGTGATATAGGTCACATAAAGGGAAAGATTTTAAAGGTAATATTAATTGTTTGTTCAAAATAGATGAGATAAAATAAATAATATAATAATTTGGTTATTAGGGGGATAGTTTATGATTGATATTCATTGTCATATTTTACCTGGAATTGATGATGGTGCAAAATCTATGGATGAAACTTTAGAAATGGCACGTATTGCGGTAAGTGAAGGGATTTATCATATTATTGCAACACCACACTATATCCAGTATAGTGATTATGCTAATAAGGAGCAGGTTCAACAGCTTGTAGACGAAGTGAATAATGTTTTAAAAAAAGAGAATATTGCTTTATCACTTGCAGTCGGTCAGGAAATTTATTTAACTCCGGATTTACCGAAATTAGTTGAATCTGGCGAGGTTAGTACACTTAATAATGGGCAGTATATTTTAGTTGAATTCCCGATGAATGATATCCCACTTTATGCTGAGGATGTTTTTTATGAATTAAGATTAATGGGGTTGACTCCGATTCTTGCGCATCCGGAACGTTATCCAATGATTATGGAGGATCCTAATATATTGTTAAAGTTTTTGAATTTAGGTGTTTTATGTCAGGCAAATGTCGGAAGTATTCGGGGATTTTTTGGAGAACGCGTTCAAAAAACTGTGATCACGTTAATTGAACATCATATGATTCATTTTGTTGCAACAGATGCTCATACACCAAGAAACCGTGCACCTAAGGTAAGAAAAGCATTAGATGAAATCACCCGATTAAGTGGTGATAAAGCACGTGAGTTATTCATTGAAAATCCGTTAAAGGTTTATAATAATGAGTTAATTGAAGTGGTTATGCCTATTGAGGTTCAAAAATCAGGATTTTTTAAGAGTTTATTTAGTAAATTTAAAAGATAGAAAAGAAAAACGTAGAAAAAATCTACGTTTTTTTTATATTTAGTTGGCATCTTTAAATAGAAAAGATGAGAGTGTAATTTCATTGTTCTGCTTCGTTGGATAGTCTTTGAAGAGGGATTTTAGATAAGGATCTCTTGCTGCAATTTCTTCATTAATTAACGGTAAGTCTTTAATGATTTCAGTCGATTCATCCTCAATTTCAAAATAATATCGGTGGATATTAATTGTTGCGTTTGGATATAGGACGTGGATTCCTTCGCGAATCGCATGTTTATGATAGGTTAAATCAGTTGTGACACAGTATGAAGGATCAACAAGTTGAAATTTCACAAAGGTCCCCCCTTTTTAATATTTTTAAATAATTTATATCAATATATATGCGATTAGTATCTGCAATATTCATAGTTTTTCTTAAAAGTCACAAGTGATTTTAGTTATTCATACACTATAGTAACGATGTAAATGGTGGTGATAACGTGAAGACTGACGATAGACGAAGAAAAAACAGAAAAAACTCTAAAAAAGAGACTGAAGGGAGTTCACCTAAGTATCATAAAATTGTAGATGCAGTCGAACAGGTAGAACGGATAGGACGAACAATAGGGAATAAAATTGATAGTGATTTTAACTTAAGGGCTAATCAACGCTATGTTCCTTCTAAATATAATTTAGATTGTGCTGATCATATATGCGTCACTCGATATAAACCAACGCCGTATACTCATCATGGACTTTATCTTGGTCTTGGACTTGTTATTCATTATGATTTTAATCGAATTTGTATTGTGACTTTAGAACAGTTTGCAAAGGGGATGCCTATTTTTATTGTTCAAAGTAAAATAACTTATTCAAGGGAAGAAGTAATGGTCAGGGCTGTTAGTCGATTAGGGGAAGAAAAATATAATTTGATTACAAATAATTGTGAACATTTTGTGCGTTGGTGTCGTAGTGGTAAAAAAATAGAGTGACTATAATGTGATAGGTAGTGGAAAATCCACTATCTTTTTTTATTGTGGATATTATCAACAGCTTAAAGTTGAAATTAGGGGATAAGATAAATAATTTTTCGACAATTAGGTGTCGACAGTGTGTAAAAAAAGACAAAATACTCTAAAATGTTATTTTTAAAAAGTGAGAATTTTATCGAAATATCAGAAAAATGTAAAAAACAGGAACAAAGATATTTATTTTTTTCCACAATATGTTAGAATAGATTTATACACAGTCTTGTGGATATTAATAGATAATAAAGATGAAATATAGCTAATGATAATTGATATTACCATATTTTAAGGTATGTGTTTCTTATCCACATAGATTTTTTGGTTTTGTTGATAAGAAGTGGATAACTTATCGTAAACGAAGTCACTAAGGAGGGGAATAATTCGTGATTGCGAACAATCTATTTAATTTTAGTATGAAGAACAAAATGTTGGTACCTTTTTTTACAAAGTCTTCTAATGTTCAAAATTGCAGTTATCGTCGAAAATATGATTTAGTTTATATGATGGAGAAATATGCAACTTCATCACTGGATTATCTTCAGTGGGTAAATGAAAATGTGAATCCTAATAAAAATAAAAATGCTATTGAGTTTATTGATATTAGTGGTCTAGCTTTGATGAAGCATAAAGAGGTTTTCAGTAAATTTCAAAACGTTTATGTTTTAGATCAGTATTTTGGTGGGATGATTCATTTTAAAACAGCTATAAAAAATATTGTATCGAACCTTAAAGTAAGTCTTTCAACGAAAAGTAAGTTAAACTTACCGAATCATTCTATTATATTTAGTAATTCATCATTTAGTTTGATACCTGAAGACGTAAGGATGAGTTTTTTATCTGAAGGATTACGAGTTCTAAAAGACGATGGGGTTCTTTATTTCTCCAATCTTTCAGCGGAATATTATGATTCTATTTATGAACTATTAATAGAGTATGATTCACGATTAGCTAGTGGTTTAGATTGGAGTCAATTTCAAATCGTAAATGTCGATAAAGTACATGATTTTTTTAAACCGATTTTTTCAGAGGTTAAAGTCGAGTATTTTAAATCTGACTGGTGGATAACGAATGTTGATGACTTAATCGGATATTTATTATCAGAACGTGAATTTGATAGTTTGAAACTTATCATTTCCGAATCTGGATTATCAAAATTTAGAACATTTTTATTGAACAAAATAAAAGAAGATGGTGGAATTTTAATTAAGCGTCGTGTAAATCTCATCATAGGTAAAAATAAATGTAGTTTAAAATTAGCTGTCTAAATTTAAGATAAGATCGAGGTAGTATAGGGTGGAGTTAGTACGTAGGGTAACATCTCATTTTAAATTTAATAATAAATCTTCTATCATTAATCTACATCCATTGAATGAACAATATTATAAGTTAAAAATGAAGTATTTTAATTCTGGACAACATCAAAGATGGATTAGTCGTAGCTTTTTTGATTATCTAAATTTAAAGGTAGACACTACTGTTTTAGATTTAGGTTGTTCTTTTGGCGTTCTATGGTGTCAAAATGTGGAGAAGTTAAAATCATATGCACCTATTACATTAGGGGAGAATCTTTTAGTTAATGTTCGGATTTCACAGCAAAATCTAAAATCAAGAAATATTAATTATCCAGTTGAGTTAGTTGATTATAAGCGTTTAAAGTTTGATGATAATAGTTTTAATAAAGTCATTTCTCGTATTGATTTTGAGGAATGTAGTCTAAGTGATCAACTTATAATGATTGAAGAATGTTGTCGAGTGGTTGAACCAAATGGTACTTGTTATTTCTTTATTGATAATAATCAACTTACAAATATAATGAATCAGTTATTGTATCAGTTTGACTCAAGTTTAGATATTCAAATGGATCCTACTGGATTAGAACGATATGAAGTGGAGTCATTTTTAGAAAAGAAATTTGAAAGTATTGAAATCATAAATTATAATAATAATTCAGGAATTTATGAAGCAGATGTTTTAATAAATTTATTAATTGCAGCTAAAAATTTAAATTTTATTGATTTGATTGTAAAAAGACATCGTATAGCGGAGTTTACTTTGTTTTTAACTCGTTATCTTGAAAAATATGGACCGATTTATCTCAATCCAGGGCATAAAATTATGATTTGTAATAAAAAAGCTCAAAAGTGTCATTAAACATTTTGGAGCTTTTTTAATTTGTTGGAAAATTAATGATAAAATGCTTTATCCTTAGTAGGATATCTGATAGGATATTACATGGAAAAGAGTCTAAAATTGTATTAAAATGACTTTTTATGTAACTATTAAGTCAGGTTAGGGGTATTAGGAATGAGTAATTTCAAAAATTGGATTATTACAAATCGAAAAAAAGTTGGATTAGGAATCGGATTATTCCTAATTATTTTTATGTTCTTTATTGTAAAAGAGGCTCCGGGCTATATCGAAATGTATAAAAATATTCAAAGTGCTAAAGTTTCACTTTTAAATGATGACTTAGAAGGAGCCCTAGTAAGTTATGAAAAAGCTTATCAGGCAGTTAAACAAAAAGTAATTGAAGAGAATATCGATGAAGTGAAGCAATTAATTACTTCAAAATCTAACTACTTAAAAGGTGAAAGAGCAAATCAAAATAAAAACTATGATAGTGCGTATTACTATTATCAAAATGTTATTCCAAGTGATGAAGAACGATATGAAAAAGCGCAGGATGAATTAAAAGTAGTAGCTCAAAGGTTAGTAGAATCTATTTACGAAGAAGTTGATGATTTATATGATAAGCATTTATACTTAATGATTATGGGGAAATTAGAACTTGCATTATCATATGGTGTAAACGTTGAAGAAACGCAAGAGAAAATCGATTATTATCAAAATGTTCTATTTGAATATTATGTAGATAGAGCGAAAACAGAGGCATCAACATATTTTAATCATAAATTATTTTATTCATTATTCTTAAATAGTTTAGAAGAAGCTGTCAAATATGCAACTACTGATGCACAAGTAGAGGAGCTATCACAATTAAGAGAGAATATTATAGCAGAAACAGTGAATGAATATTATGAGTTAGCGAATATAGCAGTCAATGATGGGAAGATGGAAGAAGTTAAAATATATTACGAGATGATTAGTGCCATCGATGTGACTAGTGAAGAAGCTAGTGCTTTGGCTGAGTTACTTTAATTAGTATATTAATTAGTAAAGTTGAATAGATTTTAATAAGCACGTAAAAACGATTGTGCTAAAAAGGGGTATACTAGCCCTGTCTGTTAAGTGATTAGCAGATACTCACCGTTAATTGCTTTGAAATCCTAAAGCTCAATGTACGAAAACGTCATCTGAAAAGATAAGCGTGAACGTAGCGAAAGCAGAAAAAAACATTGAGATGAACATATGGTTAAATCCTAAGTGTTTATGAAAAATGGATGTTTAGCAGCGAATTTCCTAAGTCTCAGTGATATGGAAAACGTTCAACGACTATCCCATTGCGTGGGAGTAGAATTACAAGTGATTGGTAATTCGAAAAATGGTGCTCCTATAGTTTTTAGGATGAAGATATAGTCTGCGCACGCTCTGAAAAGAGGTGACCTTTAGGGGTATTAATTAGGTAGCGCTAATTGATAAACAGATGTAAGTAACGGACTGGTATTAGATGAGACAATCTCGAATAAGACCAATGAAGTATTTTCAACGCACTATTATATGGAAAATTGCTTATGGACGAGTTAATCGTAGACGTGTCAAATAACATTATTCTCAGCTTTAGTAAAACAAAAAGGGACTATCTCAAATGAGATAGTCCCTTTCCCACATCTATATTATTCAGGTTTCATAGCATTATTCACTAACGCCAGCAGCAGCAAGAAATAATAGCTAATAAAATAAATAACACTAAAATGAAACAGCATGAATTTCCTTGATTTCCACACATATTACATTCACCTCATTTAACATAATCGGTAGTTTCACTACCTAATTTAATTTATGAAGAATGGAATAATTTGTGATATAAATCAGATATTAATTTTAAATTTATTAGGAGAAATAGTTGATTGTATTTCGGAATAAAGATAGCATAGTTAATCGGTTACATAATTTAGCCATTACTACTTCTACTTAGTCAGTTAGTTGTGATATAATGACACTGATTAAACATCTAATATAGAGTGTTAAGTGAATGGAGATGAAACGATGCGTAAACCAGTAAGAAAGGCAGTTATCCCAGCAGCTGGATTTGGAACACGATTCTTACCTGCTACAAAGGCACAACCAAAAGAGATGCTACCTATCGTAGATAAACCAACGATTCAGTATATTATTGAAGAAGCTGTTGCTTCAGGAATTGAAGAGATTTTAATTGTGACAAGTTCAATGAAGCGTCCAATTGAGGACCATTTTGATAAGTCATATGAACTTGAGGATACGTTAGCTAAGAAAGGTAAAACAGAGATGCTTGAAATGGTTCAAGGAATTTCTAACTTGGCTCAAATTCATTATGTGCGCCAAAAAGAAGCAAAAGGACTTGGACATGCGATTCTTTGTGCTAAGACATTTATTAAAGATGAGCCTTTTGTTGTTTTACTTGGAGATGATGTGGTTGTTAATGATGAGAATCCAGCAACGCATCAATTAGTAGAAGCTTATAATAAAATTGGATGCTCAATCATGGGTGTTCAACAAGTTCCAAGGGAAGATGTATCTAAGTATGGAATTGTTCGTCCATCATCTTCTCATGTTGCAGATGGACGTATGGTTAAATTAAGTGGAATGGTTGAAAAACCAGCTCAAAAAGATGCACCATCTAACTTAGCTGTAATGGGACGTTATGTTTTAACACCTGAAATTTTTGAAATGTTAGAAACTCAAGAGCCAGGTGCAGGTGGAGAAATTCAATTAACAGATGCAATTGATCGTTTAATGGATCGTCAAGCCGTATATGCTTATGATTTTGAAGGTAAACGTTATGATGTTGGAGATAAATTTGGATTTATCAAGGCAACAATTGACTTTGCTTTAAATCGTAAAGATTTAGGGGATCAAGTTCGTGATTATTTATTAAATGAAATTGCGCCTACTTTAAAATCAAAAGTTGCAACAAAAGATGTAGTAGTAAAAGAAGAGGTAGAAGAAACCGCTGAAGAAGTGACTGAATAAGAAGGGATACCCCCTTCTTTTTTTATTTATCATTTTAAGTTTTTTAAAGGGTGTTAACAAATAAATCTTTTCCCTGCATATAATGTATTAAGGCAATAGGGTATTACGTAGTTAAATAGGTGGGGTGAAATTATGAATATTAATAAGGCGATTTATAAGTCCGAACAACTTGTTTCACTTTACGGTGAACAACAAAATGAGGGGTTGTTAGAAGAATCCAAGAAATTAAATCGGGGTATTGATAGTAAAGCTTATCTGTCAACAATTAAATATTTATATTTGTATCAGTATTATAAAACAAGTCAAACATTTCCAAGTTGGTATAGCACTCTAATGCAAAAAAAAATTAATGATTTATATGATTATTTCGAAAAAACATTTGCGAATATTATAAATAAACATGGGAAGGTGGATGAGGAATTAGAGTCTTTCTTATCTAGAAGAGTCGTGTGGTTATATAAAGGTAATTTTAGAGTTTATCCCACAAGTCCTGTGGATTACTTGCCTCTTGAATTAAGGTTAAAAGTGTATGTTTATTTGTATGGTGAAGAAGATGATCCAAAAGCTAGTTGTCATTTAAGAAATCGTATTGCTGTGACTCTTGCAAAACTGGGTCATTTAGATTTAGCGAATTTGTTTAGTATTTATAATTGGTTGATGGCACAAGGAATTAATACCCATTTTGCGAAATCAAGTAATTTAAAAACGACGCTATCACAACTTAAACATGCGAATGAATATAATAAAAAATTACAGCAAGAAGGTCAGAGCGTTCCCCTTGTGACAGAGTTATGTTTTTATTTTACGAAGTTATTGAATCGTCAGTTAATGAAATATGACCGTGCGAATGTTGCGATGATCGATTTAGTAGCTTTTTATTATAAGCAATATCCACAGTTAGAGCAATTATCTTTGCCGTTTAAAACATATTTAAGAACGAAGGATATGAAAGAACTTAGGGATAAAGTAGAACAAAAACGAGGTGAGTTTATTAAGGCGACGAATGAAGTTACCTCACTGATAGAAGATCAAGTTACGTTATATAATTTTATATTAAGAATTTGTATTTAAGTGTATCATGACTCCTCCTTAATCGACAAAGAGGAGTTTTTTTCTGATGATGTGATAGATGAGTTTATTGTGTTTACATATATTTGTATAATCTTCGTGCATTGTGGCATCTAGGTGAAAGTATTTTAAACATAGATGAGTAATTTTGAATAATCGGATGAATATGTTCCAAAATAAAGGTGAAATCGTACATATGGAGGTTGTTGGGATGGCATCTTTAAAAGGATCTGAAACACATAAAAATTTAATGCGTGCATTCGCAGGTGAATCACAGGCAAGAAATCGATATACGTTTTATGCCTCAATTGCAAAAAAACAAGGTTATCCATTAATCGAAAAAACATTTACTTTAACAGCTAATCAAGAGCAAATGCATGCAAAGATTTTCTTTCAATATCTTTCTGAAGAGTTTAATGGAGAAGAGATTGAAATTGATGCAGCTTATCCAGTAGATATATACCAAGAAAATACCCTTCAAAATATATTAGCTTCTGTTACAGCTGAAACTCATGAGCATCAGGAAATTTATCCTGCATTTGCAGAAGTGGCTAAAAAAGAAGGATTTAATCAAATTGCAGCAACTTTTAATATGATTGCTAAGATTGAGGAAACTCATAGTCAACGATTTGCAGCAATTGCAAAAGATATGCAGAATGATACTTTATTTACAAAACCAACTCCTGTTGCCTGGCACTGTGAGGTTTGTGGTCATATTCATTATGGTGTCGCAGCTCCAGCAATTTGTCCAGTTTGTAAACATGCTAAAGGTTACTTTAAAGCAGAAGCGGCTAATAATTAAGTATCGGATTTTCCGATACTTTTTTTCTTATGTTTACAGAAATTTTGAGATGAATTATACTAATAGGTATAATTTAGAGGCTTTATTGATTGAGGTGATGAGAGTGTTTGCTCAAAATAGACCGCTTATTATGGGAATTTTGAATGTGACCCCGGATAGTTTTTCGGATGGTGGAAGTTATCAACATATTGATGAGATTGTCAAAAAGGCACGCCAAATGGTTGCTGATGGCGCTGATATTATTGATATTGGTGGGGAATCCACACGACCTGGTTCAACTGTTGTAAAAGTAGAAGATGAGATTGCTCGTGTTATTCCTGTTATTAAACGATTGGTTGAAGAAATTGATGTTCCGATTTCAATTGATACTTATAAAGCAGAAGTGGCAAGACAGGCTGTTTTAGCAGGTGCTAAGATTATTAATGATATTGGTGGTGGCAAGTTTGATCCCGATATGCCAGATGTGATGGCCACTTCAGGTGCTTATGTTGTCCTGATGCATAATCGTATGCCTAATATGAGTGAAACAGATTGTATTACGGCGATTACAGGTGAATTAACCGTGTATGATGATATCGTACAAGACGTAATGACGGAGTTAAAAGACTGTGTAGAGTTGGTTAAAGCAGCAGGGGTTAGTGAGGATAAGATTATTCTTGACCCAGGGATTGGCTTTGCCAAAACAGTAGAGGGTAATGTTGAGTTGATGCGTCGTGTTGGTGAGCTTCATTCTTTAGGTTATCCACTTCTTTTAGGTGTGAGTAAGAAAGGAACGATTGGACATTTGCTTGGTGGACTGGATGTAGCAAATCGTTTAGAAGGTACGGTGGCAGCGACTTGTTTTGCTGTGAGTCAAAAGGTTCATATTATTCGTGTGCATGATGTGTTAGAAAATGCGAGAGCAGCAAAGGTTATGAAAGCTTTAGTTTAATTATAGGAGGAAACTGAGATGGCGAAAATTATGTTAAATGATATGGAGTTTATTACGAAGCATGGAGCATGTCCACATGAATATGAATTTGACCAAAAGTTTAAGGTTGATGTGTTTATGTATACGGATTGTGTATTAGAAGCGGGAGCAACTGATGATTTAAGTTTAACGATTAATTATGCAGATGCTTACGATGTGGTGGCAGATATTATGTATGGCGATCATGTAGATTTACTTGAGACATTGGCCTTTCGTATTGGGACAGAGTTATTAAACACTTATGCTGTGATTGATAAGGTGAAGGTTGAAGTCCGCAAAATGCAGCCTCCGATTACTGGGTTTAATGGAACGGCTGCCGTTGAAGTGACGATTAAACGTTAAGTTGGAGGGGTTATCGGATGAAACTAGCTTATTTAAGTTTAGGGTCAAATATAGGAGATAAGAAAAAGTATTTATATGATGCGATTAAGTTATTGGATGGGTATAAAGGTATTCACATCGTAAAGTTATCTTCTTTATATGAGACGAGTCCGTGGGGATATACGGAGCAGGATTTATTTATGAATTTGGTTGTTTTAATTGAAACAAGTTTGTCTCCTGTTGAATTATTAGATTGTTGTCAATTCATTGAACAAGAGCTTGGCCGTGTACGTTTAATTAAATGGGGACCACGTGTTATTGATGTAGATATTTTATTATTTGAAGATGAGACGATAAATACTGAACGTTTAACGATTCCGCATCCATTTATGACAGAACGTGACTTTGTAATGATTCCGCTTTGTGAGATTGCAAAAGATTTAAAGATAGATGGCATCACAGTTGAAACAATTATTCAAAAATTTGATCAGAAGGCATTAAAAAAAGTCATCGCCTAGTTATAGGTGATGACTTTTTTATATTAATCTGCAAAGAAGACCGATAAAAGGTGTCCGTGATTGTTAATATCTGATGACATACTTTCATTAAAAATTGCCATATCATAATGATGGTTTATTTCAACGGGAACATCCCATTCCTCGTCAATCTCATTTAAAATGTTATCAAGTATTAACATCATAAACTCTCCTTTAGCTTCTTTTTGTAGTTTATATTTTTAACTGGTGATTTCAGCCTTTTCTCTAGTTTAATCTAGTTTTAAACGTCAATCTCTTTATAAATATATTATACGTGGTTGGATGATATTTTTAAAGTGACGGAATTGTCACAGACGATGACATATGAAAGACATAAATTTTATTTTCAAAAATAAAAAGGAGCTTAGCTCCTTTTTAGAAGTAAATCATATCGGCAATGGCGCGTTCTGCACCATCTGATGGTGTATTGATCACTTTTCCTTTAAAGTACAAAGTTGTTGATCCCCCACCATCTAGATTATACGCAGTTTGGCAGCCAAGACTTAGGAAAATGTTTTGTAGTTCGGTTAAGGTTAGCCCTTCGGCATCTTGTAGACGTCCTTCAGCTACAACGATGATGTATCGATTTTCATCAAGTTGGCCGATGGCTGTTCGTGGATGACGAGAAGTGTCTTTGATTTCTGTTGCTACACCATTTCGAACTAATATTGGGCCAAAGGCAAAGGAATCGTTGATATCAGCCGCATAAGCAGAGGCTTGATCATCTACTTGGAAGAAGTTTAAGTCTCCCGACCAAGTGGTAGAGAGGACTTCCCAGGTGAAGTTTGGATCGGTTTGAAGAAGTTGGCCGTCCCGAACGATAGATCCCATTGGTTTATTGGTATCGGTATAAAATCCTGATGCATTGATAGCAAGTGTTGCTCCTACGCGATTAGCCATACTAGATAATGTTTCTCGAGTTCCACCATAAGTATTATTAGCGAATTCGGACTGTAGTTGTTTATTTTTCGAGGCAATAACTTCGGCCACCCAGTAATGTTGATTATTTGATTTTTCTTCGACTAATTTTATTTTTAGGTCGTCGTCAATATAGAAATATGAATTGATTTGATCATAATATTGTTGTAATTCTGTTTGCTTTTGAACAATTTCAGTATCAAGTTGGGTTACTTTTGTTTCGGCATCTGATACGAGTGTTCGGTATTTTGTTTCTAATTCTTTAACGCTTAATGATCGCTCAGATACGTATTGTTCATTTAGCTTTGTTAACTCATCTATTTGACTGGTCAAGTTTTTGATGTTATCAGTTAGTTGTTGGTTTTGTTGAGAAAGCTGAGAAAGTTGTGATTCTTGTTGGTTGCTTTCTTCTTCAATGATAACAGATGCTTGTAATACTTCTTCAAGTTGTTTTTGCATCTCTTGATTAGAAGCAATTAGTGAACTTTGTGCTGATTGTTGTTGTTCAATGGTTATGTTTTGTTGTTCTACTTTTAAGGTTAGTTCTTTAATTGTCGTATTGGCTTTATCGTAGTAGTAGGCAAAACTTCCAACTAAGAGTAGAAAGAGGTTAAAAATCGTTAGAGTTAACCAAATAATTTTCTGCGTTTCTTTTTGCTGTCTCAAAATGTCCACCCCCTAATTAATCGCTTAATTATACAATGGAACTGTTTAAAATTTCCATACTTTCTGTTGTAATAATTGTATAAATTAGGGAGAGAATGCGTAAAATGTTAGCTTTAGAAGTATTGGAGTAAATAGTGTATGATGATTGGATTTTTATAGATTTTGAACTATACAATGCGTATCACGAATAGCTCTTAAGACTTGAACTTCTTGATAAAATTGAGGTTTTGGAAAAACATTTTAGAGGTAATTATGCAGTGACAGGGTAGTCAGACAAACCTTCAGGAATAGAGGCAAAGATTATAACCATTGATTTAGGTCCCTTATGATTAGGGAGTGAAATAACAGTAAAAGGGAAAAATAGAAGCTTACGTCGGTAATTTGGAAAAACTTATAACTTTTGTTGAAATATATACAAAGGATGTTAGTTTATCTTTTTTTACTTCGGATTATGGTAAAGATGATGGATTTTTATTGTATCTTAAAATCTCATAGCCATCTTGTTTTATAAATACTTGATTGTTTATCTAAAAAATTGTAAAACCGAGAGTAGCTAAATGATTAAAATAGATAAATGGCCTAATTGATAGTAATTTTTGAAAGAACTAACTCTTATTTTGAAATAAAAAAGCTCTTACCGCAAGGATAAGAGCTTTTTGTCTACTCTGCTAAATCAAGCTTTTCAACTGTTTTGTTGACAATTTCAGCACCTTCAATGGTTGCCAATGTCACTTCAGGCTGATTATCATCAACTAATAAGACATTCGTCTCAATTGCGGCTCGCATAAAAGCATTGATTTGGTCTGTTGTAATATTTTCGTTTGGCGTATCAATATTAATTGATCTTGCTTTTCCTAAACTATCTTTAAATTTACATGTTAAAATAAGTGATTTTGTAATCATCTAAAATTCCCCCTAAATTTTTGTTTTGTGGATAAAGATTAAAGTGTATCTGCTAATGAGATTTCAAAGTAGTCAGCTGCTACTGTTTTTTTATACATGTGATTAGAAAGCACCCTGTATTTATCAGCAAAGATGGCAAGATCTGATTCCTCGCTATCTAGACGAATCGCATTAAACGTTTTAGTTTTGTTAATAATTTTCCCATCATCATCGACACCTGCTGTAAAATAAATCATTAATTTACGGTTAATTAAGTTTTCCTTCATAAGTTATTCCCCCTAGATTTTAGTTTGAATTGGTGTAGGCCTTAGCACCTTTTCACAACATGTATATAGATTAGGAGAAAATTTAGTGTGGTAATTATTAAAAAAAATACATATTTTATCGTTTTTTACATAAATTAATAATAAATATAAATTGTATCCAAATATTGTTGATTTTATGTGTAAAAATAACATATAATAGTCTTGTTGTAACTAAATAACTCACTTTATGATGAGGGAGTAGTTGGCACGTTTAGTGTGGTTAAGTCAACAAAACGCGAACTTAGTTCTGGCTTAATCTTAAATGACGAGACTCATGCATAACACTTTTTTGTTATGCATTGGTCTCGTTTTTTTTATGCCGACCTTTGAGTTATGATTTGAGTCAATAAAATAGGAGGTTTAAAATGAGTATTATTGCATTAGTTTTTGTCGCAATTGGTTTAGCAATGGATGCTTTTACAGTCTCAATTGCTAAAGGGATTAGCTTAAGAAAGGCAACTGTTCCACAAGCTGCTAAAGTTGCTTTATTCTTCGGTGGATTTCAGGCTTTAATGCCGCTACTTGGATGGTTATTTGGGTTAAGTTTTGAAAAATATATTACAGCATTTGATCACTGGATTGCTTTAATTTTATTAACGTTAATTGGTGGAAAAATGTTATATGAATCATTTAAAGGAGAGGATGAAGAGGATAGTGTTGAGGTTGATCCGTTAAATGCTCGTTCTTTACTCGTTCTTGCTATTGCAACAAGTATTGATGCTTTAGCAGTAGGAGTTACATTTGCCTTTTTAAATGTTAACATTTTGACATCTATTACTTTAATTGGTGTTATTACATTTGTTATTAGTTTTGCCGGTGTTATTATAGGGAACAAAGTAGGAGAATATCTAAAGAATTATGCAGAAATCGTTGGGGGAATCATTTTAATTCTGATTGGAGTTAGTATTTTCTTAGAACACACGGTTTTAGCTTAATTAATAAATCGAAAATTTAATAGAAGGGTGCGAATTTTTTATGAGTTATATTTTATTAGTCATTGGATTCATCTTTTTAATCAAGGGAGCAGATTTATTTGTTGATGGAGCATCATCTATTGCCAAAACTTTAAAAATTCCTAGTTTAATTATAGGGTTAACCATCGTAGCATTTGGAACAAGTGCTCCAGAAGCAGCTGTTAGTATTACAGGAGCATTTGCTGGTGCTAATGATATTACAGTAGGTAACGTTGTTGGATCAAATATTTTTAACTTATTAGTGGTAGTTGGGGTCGCAGCCTTTATTTCACCTCTAAATGTTAAGAAGTCAATTATTGCAAAAGAGTTTCCATTTGCTTTACTCGGAGCATTTGTTTTAATTGTTCTAGGGTTAGATTCAAAATATCATAATTATACAGATAACGTTTTAACACGTGCTGATGGAATTATGTTATTAGTATTACTTGGAATTTTCATGTATTATTTAATTGAATTAGCTTTAACAGCACGTAAAGAAGGAAAAGACCAAGAAGATGAGGAAGAAATTAAATCTTATCCATTGCCAAAAAGTATTCTTTTATCAATTATTGGGATTGTTGGAATTGTAATTGGTGGAGATTTAGTTGTAGATAGTGCCTCAAACATCGCTTTAGCTTGGGGAATGAGTCAAAGTTTAGTTGGTTTAACAATCGTTGCGGTTGGAACCTCATTACCTGAGTTAGTTACTTCAATTGTAGCTGCACGTAAAGGTGAAAGTGATATTGCGTTAGGAAATGTTATTGGATCTAATATCTTTAATATCTTCTTTGTATTAGGTATTTCATCATTTATCCATGAGATTACAATTAACAGTGCTGTCTTCTTAGATATGTTTATTATGATGGCTGCTTCATTTATTACATACGGATTTGCAGCATCAAAACGTAGTATTAATAAAAAAGAGGGAGCATTCCTTGTTTGCTTATATGTTGCATACATGATCTTTGTTATTTGGAAAGGTTAAAAAAGGCGTAAGCCTTTTTTTCTTTGTAAAATAGTAAAAGATAATAAGTCCATTTTAGAAAATGTTTGATTTAACTGTAGTAAATTCTATAAACCCAAGTTTGATGTAAAGAGAATCTTATTTTCTTGGGAAATATATTGACTAGCTAAACTATTTGATAGCGCCAATAAATGAGTTAAAAAATAATAGACGTTTTCTTTGATTGTATTGGTTTCAATGTAGAAGTTATTTTGGATAAATCGAATATACAATGAGTAGGTTATCTAGTACAGTAGCTGGATTAATTATGATAATTGCCGCTTCTGCTTTTGCTAATTTTATGTAGGATATTGAGTTATCTACTACCGCATAGTAGATAACTTTTTTATCATGGCAACACGGTTTTATCTTGGTTGCACAAAAGTTGTGGATAAGGTATAATGATGATTTGTCGAAGATTGATTATAAGAAATTTTATATATATAAAACTTTTAGGAAAGTGGTGAAGATATGAGTTTTAAAATTAGAGAAATTGAGATTGATAATCCAGTTGTTTTAGCACCAATGGCAGGTGTTTGTAATGCAGCCTTCCGTACGATTATCAAAGAGATGGGAACGGGATTAATTTACGCTGAAATGGTAAGTGATAAAGCGGTTGTTTATCAAAATAAGAAAACATTAGATATGCTTTATGTTGATCCAGCTGAGCGTCCATTATCAATGCAAATTTTCGGATCAGATAAGGAAACATTTGTTGAAGCGGCAAAATACGTAGATGCAAATTGTGATTGCGATATTATTGATATTAATATGGGATGTCCTGTTCCTAAAGTTACTAAAAATGAAGCGGGAGCACGTTTATTACTTGAACCCGATAAGATTTATGATATTGTGGCAAATGTTGTGGATGTTGTTAAAAAGCCAGTTACAGTTAAAATGCGTACTGGATGGGATAAAGAACATATTTATGCGATTGAAAATGCACTAAAAATTGAGCAAGCCGGAGCAAGTGCAATTGCTGTTCATGGGCGTACACGTTCTCAAATGTATGAAGGAAAAGCTGACTGGGGAATTATTAAAGATGTTAAGGATGCTATTAAGACGATTCCTGTTATCGGAAATGGAGATATTAATTCACCAGAAATGGCGAAGCGTGTTCTTGAAGAGAGTGGTGTAGACGGTATTATGATTGGACGTGCCGCACTTGGAAACCCATGGTTAATGAAAAAAATCGTTCATTATTTAGCAACAGATGAATTAATTGAAGAACCATCAGCTCATGAAAAATTACGTTTAGCGGTTGATCATATGGATCGTTTAATTGACTTAAAATGTGAAAAAGTAGCATTGCTTGAAATGCGTTCACATATGGCATGGTATATCAAAGGATTAGAAGGGGCAACTCATGTTAAACGTATGATTACAACTGTTAAAACTCGTGAAGAAATGATGGACATTGTAAATCGTTACGAAGCTTACTTAAATGGAGATAAATCAGCTCGTTTAGTTGTTGAAGAATAGGATAGAAAAAAGGTGACCCTAATAGTTTAGGAGTCACCTTTTTAATTAAAATTTAATTTCAGTAAGATAAGCAGATAATAATTTCATAACATTAACACATCCATCGATATGAGTACGTTCTACACCATGGGAAGCATGAACTCCTGGTCCGATTAATGCAGC
>NZ_JAGAVR010000087.1:0-4944 GCF_017941855.1 Turicibacter sp.
AGGATGCCTGTACTTCATGACTGGTGGTCTATTCTTCTTCGGTTACATTTATGATCTAGTGGGAGCTATAAAATTATTATTAAAAAAGACAGATACGAATTAATTTCGGTCTGTCTTTTCTTTATGTTTATCGCGATAGAACTATGATTTTAATTACATACCTAATTTTTTTAAATTATGAGCAGTTCTTGCTTCTGAATCGCAAAACGTGATTATCTCTTTATTATTGAATGATGTGAACTCCTTGTAATTAACATCAGAATTTTTTATGAACATTAATTCTTTATTTAAGTTAACGTAAAATTGTAAATTGTCATCATTTCTAAAGATTGTTATCGCGAAAAAATCATCGTGTAAACGCGAAAAATCATCATATTTTAACCCACCTATAATTCCGTATATAGTTTGATACTCTATTTTGTAACCCTTTAGTTCCTCTATCACTTCAACTAATGTGTACGTTCTATTCTCTAATGCAGTTATTAGCGCCTTCCATGTCTCGGAAGAGCCTTCTCTAGTTCCTTGCTCGATATTTCTGATAGCATGAACCGAAACTCCACTACGTTCCGCAAGTTGTTGTTGGGTAATCCCAGCCTTTTGGCGTGCCTCGATTAACCATTCTTTAGTTTTAACCATTTAAACCATCCCTTCGACTCTATGTTATAACTATATTATAATTCATTCACGAATGAATTATACGACTTTTTTTAAAAAAAGAATATAGAATTATTCTTTTAAGCGAAGAGTGAGCCTAAGCCCACTCCACGATATCCTCTAACACTTCGCTGTCTTTCAAACATTCTGCAATTCGGCTTTTACGTTCTGCTTCAAGTTTCAACTCTTCTGCTTCATCCACTAGCTCCCAGTAGTGATTATCGAACAACGATGTAATAAAGCCTAGATCAAACTCTACATCTCGCTCTTTATCTTCACTTTCTGCTAAGTACCATTCAACACATTCTTTCACGGTTTTACAATCTAAGAAATCTTTACTCATTTCACATTTCCCCTTTCGTTTTTGCTCTACACTATAATATATGCAACAGTTGCGCAATAAATACCTAAATCATGGGGAATTATTTAAATTTGTAAACTTTTGCCTTGCCTCACGCATATACTCACAGTGTGAGTAATCTTAGCAGCTCCCCAACCATTCGACATATAGGCTATTTTTGCCCAGTTTGGGGCTTTTTTTATACCTATAAACGATTTTAGGTGCAAATTGTCATACAAAAATAAGGAAAATGGGGTTTATTTTAGGTGCAAATTGTCATACAATAAAATCGTAAGAGAAAAAATCTATTTAGAGGTGAGAGATATGAATTATAAAGTTGGTGGAGATAGTGGGAAATCGTCGACTAAAGTAAGTTTACGTGTGGAGGACGGAAACAATATCCGCAAACAAATTGCAACAACTTGCGAGAAAACAGACACTAAGGCAAAATCAGACTCAAATCACGAGGTATTCTTTAACGGCACACGCTATTTAGTGGGAGAACCTAACAACAAATTGAACTTACGCTTAAGAACTGAGCGTAGCAAAGAGGACGAAGTGCATAAGATATGTCTTTTAACTGCATTATGTCTTGCTATTCGTGAAGCAGAAGGAAAAGTGGATGAGAATAAGGTGACGATTCATAATGTATCAATGACGTTAAATATGCCTTTTAGCGAGTATATTGATAAGACAAAACGTGAGTCAATGGTTCGCTTCTACCAATCTCAAAAAATGGTTGAGATAGTAGTTGATGGTATCAAGTACAACTTAATGTTGCAAGTTCTTCCTTACTATGAAGGGTTAGGAGCTATGCTTTTAAAGGCTGATGATGTAAAATCAAAACGAGTAACTTCACTTGACTTTGGAAGTATGAACGTTGGTTATGCGACGTTTGACAACCTAAAAATTTTAACTGGTGATGAAAACACTGGATCATTAGAGTTAGGATGTCATTCTTTATTGACTAAAATCAAAAAATTATTTAATGATAATGGAGTTAAAAACATCAACGCTGATAGCGAGATTATTCGTGTGTTAAATGGAGAAAATAGCTTTGTACAACGCGACTTAATCATTAAAGCGAACGAATTAATCAGAAATCACGTAGAAACGATTTACACCGAGTTATTTAATTTAGATGTTGACGTAGATAATACAGAAATCATCGCATCTGGTGGAGCGGTTAATCTGTATCAACCATTCATCAAAGAGTTCTTCACAAATGATAACGTCAAAATTTTAAAAGAAAATACAGTATTTGCGAACGCTGAGGGGAGTTTAAAACTCATTAAGTAGGTGAGCAATATGGCAAAGTATCAATACCCAAGAAAAACGATTTATTTCAAAGCAGATAACATTGATTTATATAACTATCTCGAAACGATGGGAAAACAATCGTCAGAATACATCTGTAAGCTCATTCGTGCCGATATGGAACGAGATGACAAGGGCACAGAACAATTAATACTTGAAGAAATTCAACGTCTTAGAGAAGATTTAAAACACGTTAGAACGGAAGCTCCCCTTCCTGTTAAAGACGAATCTCAACGCGAAGATACTGGAGAACATCAAGAGATAGAAGTAAATGATGCCTTTGGCGATTTATTATTATAGTCCTGGACCTTTCCAGGGCTTTTTTTATTCACTAAAAGAGCAAAAAGTGCGAAATTTTTTGTCCATAATTGCATAAACTATATTAGAAGATTGAGTAAAAGGAGGAATGACGATGGCGAAACAAAAATTATATAAGAAGTTGTCGGTCTTATTTTACGAAAAAGACAAGGAGCTCATTGATGGATTAGAGAAAATCTCAGAGTTACGCGAGGACTCAATGAGTAAAATCGTTAAGCAATTAATTGCAGAAGAACTTAAGCGCATCCAGGCAAAATAAAAAAAGGGCTCGAAGCCCCTTAAAGAAAAGCTATTTTAAGTAACTCACTAACTAATTTAATCGTAATTCCAGCATAGATCCAACCCATAATGACACCACCTTCATAATCAATTCAACTAACATTCATATTTTGCGCAACAAAAGGGAATTTTATTCAAGGTTTCGCATATAAATATTAATGTGAGGTGATAAATGATGAAAATATTTGTTGGTTTGGTTTTAGGTTTAATCATTTCAATTCCAGAAATTAAGAAATTGATTGAAAGATCTAAGGGGGAATAAAAATGAAAATTTGTGCTTTTGTAATGAAAGATAATGAGTTAATCGAAGTAGATCCTAAGAAAATTCAAACGGCTACCTTAATGGCTGTATCATTAGCAACAAATAATCCAGTAGCTTTAGCAGCTGAAACAACCAGTGTAAGTGGCGCTTTCGAGCCTATTATCCGTGTTATCACCGATTTAGCCGACCCTGTAGCTTACGCTTGTTTTATCAAGGGTGGCATGTTATTTATGATTGGAAATGAACATGAAGGGAAGAAAGCACTCGGAAACACTTTAAAAGGGTATTTAGTGATTAAATTCGTGCCTCAGTTGATGAGTTTACTTGGGAAAGTAGTTCTATAAAGGGGAGATTGCTATGTTAAGTCAAGGGTTAGAATGGCTATGTGAAAAAGCAGTAGAGTTCTTAAGTGGCGGCTTTATAACTATTTGTGGAGCTTTAGCTGCTCAATCTGAAATATTTGTTATTGGAGCTTTAGTTGGTGCATTCTTTATTATGATGGGGAATAAGCAAACAGGCACTAAAATCACAAGCACAAGCATTTTCTTGTATGTCATACTAAAGGTGATTGGCTCATGTTAAGAAATGACTATGTCACTTATAAATTAATCCCAGATATAAACATAAAAAACAATCACAATGAAATGCTGGCACAATCAATGGCATCCTGTTTTATGGACCCACTTCATCGCATCACCAAAAAGGGGATAATCGAAGTCACAAAATTTTACTTTGATATTGAATTAACCAAAAATAAGACGGAATTTTACTTAACTATCCCTCAAAGTGTCGAAGAAATGGTGATAAATAAGGCAAAAACTATATGGGATAAGGCAAATATTCATCAGAAACCATTAGAAACACAATTCGATATACCCTCAACTGAGTTTGCTGAATTAGTTTTAAAAGATTTTAATTTCAAATCGCTTAGTACAGATAAAGGGGACCTCTATCCTCTCACTAACATCATGGCTATCACCAAACATTTAAAAGAAGATGAACGTGTGCGTATCACAATGTGTTTTGAGCCGATGAAACGTCTTAATTGGATTGCTAAAGCATCGGAAGATTACAAAGCTTTTAAAAAAGGGAAACGAATGAATCGTGAAGCCTCGAAAAACGAGCAACTACTCAAATTAGGTATCCAAGGAGCAGAGTCGCTAATTAATCTATACATCGAGTTTCAAATGCTTATCTTTGAAGCTATATTAGGAACCGTCATGCCTGATGCCGATGAAGAAAAGAAACAAATCATTAACGTTAATATTAACAATGAAGGAGCCACCTTGAACAAAATAGAAGGGTTAAGTCCTCAAACTACTTATAAACAAAGTGCCGAGGATTTTATGACACGAATACTCATTTTATCAGATAGCAAAGATAAACAGAGAGCAAAAACAAGCCTTTTGATGGCTTCAAATTCATTTAAAGACTTGTCAGGTGATAATGAGTTAGTTATGAGGCTTCCTAACCGTAAATATATTAAAGAAGTTCTGAAACATAATTTCGATGGTTCCCAGGAGTTAATTTTGTGCGATCGTGAAGTGGCTAAATTAATCCAGTTACCACAAGCGACACTTCAAAAACTCTATAATGTAGAAAATATTGAAACGAAAGAAGTATCTCTTCCTGTTGAAACTTTAAAAGGAAAAATAAGAGTAGCAGAAGTGAAGCTGCCAAGCCAAAACAAGACTGTTACAACCTACTTTAGTGATGATGTGAAGAAGGTAAGTTTCACCAACGTAGTCATGGGGGCGGAGGGATGTGGGAAAAC
>NZ_JAGAVR010000088.1:0-26160 GCF_017941855.1 Turicibacter sp.
AGCTCTTGCGAAATTTAGACCATCTTATCCTGTGAATTTAATTATTCTTTTCGAACTCTATGAGAATTAGAATAATTTTTCTCAGGGTTATTCAATCCAGCTTCCATCGAGCAATTCGTCTATGAAATTCAATAAAGTCTTCATGGTCATAAACCGACCATTACGCTTTCCTTTCATTTCTACGTCGAATTAACCGCTCGATTCAGCCTTTTAGATGGTTCTAATTGAGCTCTTGCGAAATTTAGACCATCTTATCCTGTGAATTTAATTATTCTTTTCGAACTCTATGAGAATTAGAATAATTTTTCTCAGGGTTATTCAATCCAGCTTCATCGAGCAATTCGTCTATGAAATTCAATAAAGTCTTCATGGTCATAAACCGACCATTACGCTTTCTTTTCATTTCTACGTCGAATTAACCGCTCGATTCAGCCTTTTATTCAATCTAGCTTCGAGGTGCAGAAGCTCTATAAAGTTCCACTCCCATATTAACTCAAAGAGCGAGTTAATAGTGAGTGTTCACTTTTACGATCTTCTAAACGCACCTCTCAGCCTTTTATATTACTCTGCAAATAGTTCCGGTAGGTCATTTTCTAGTAATACGAAGGCACCTGGTTCCACGACTTCGTGCATTTTGGCAAAGGCATCTTGTAGGTTTTCTGCTACGTAGATTGTTTCTGTTGGGTATTCAACTTCCATTAATCCAGCATAGATTGGTTCTGTTTGTTTTTTTCCAACTAGAATGACATAATCACAGTTATCTTTCATGTATGTCCCAAATGCTTTGTTTAAATCATATTGAGCTGTACCTAAATCGACCATACCTGGTGTGATAACGATTCGTTTCCCATTCATTTGTCCTAATACTTCAAGTGCCATTTTAGATCCTACTGGATTTGAGTTGAAAGCATCATCGATAATTGTAAAGTTACCGTTACGACGTAGCTCTAAACGGTGAGTGACAGGTTTCATTTTACGAACTGCCATTTGCATTTTCTCAACTGGAATTCCTAACTCATACCCTAACCCAATACTTGCTAACGTATTATAAATATTATGCAATCCTAAAAGTTTTGTTTGGAATGTTTCAACACGTCCATCTTTAAAGTGAACATTGAATGTTGTTCCTTTTTCGCTGACTTCAATATCACTTGCACGATAATCTGCTTCACGTTCAATCCCATACGTATAAACTTTACACTTACCTTGGAATTTATTTTCATAGTAATCACGAATATTTTCATCATCAATATTAATAAATCCAATTCCGTCTTCAGGCAAATACTCAATCAACTCAAACTTTGTTTGTTTAACATTATCAATTGTTTTAAATGTTTCTAAATGTTGCGGTCCAACCGATGTTAAAACACCGTACTTAGGATAAGCAATTTCACATAACTCATTAATTTCACCAACTTTATAAGCTCCCATCTCAGCAATAAACTTACTATGAATTGGCTTCAAGAAGTTACGAATCGTAATCGTAATCCCCATCGGGGTATTATAGCTTTCAGGCGTCATTAATGTGTTAAACTGCTCTGATAAAATCGCATTCAATGCATGCTTCGTACTCGTTTTACCATAACTTCCGGTTACTCCGATTACATCTAAATCTTTCGAAGACTTCACAATGCGACGTGCATCATTAATAAATCCTAAACGAATCTGCGTCTCTAATGGCTTATTTAACTTATTTGCAAACAACACAATCATATACGCAAATAAATTGAATGTTAATACCCATCCAGGCAACTGAAGTAACAGGTTAAGTGGGACAAAGGCCATTGCAACACCAGAGATTGCTAGCATTACTAAGACTGCCGTTCCAATTAAGCGCCAAACACGTGCCGTAATTTTTAACGGTAACTTTGATTCTTTTGACTTAAAACTTGTTAAATTAGATAAAAATGCCCCAATAGCCGTAATTATTAAAAGTGGAATTGTAATCGTCATAAACGATAAAGGCATCAATAAACTTAAAACAATAACTACCCAATAGGCAATAACAAATACAGATAAAACAGTCGGGAACGAATTCAATCGATGCCCTGCTATCCAATTCGTAAAACGATCATTCATATAATGACACTGTTGTAACATTTGTAAGGCGTGTTTCATTCGCCCCCATAAAGTAAAACATAAAATGATAGAAAGTACCGCTAAAAGCCCCATGATTATATAAGGTAATGCCATTACTTCTCACCTCTTTCTTCTTGTAAGAACACGTCAATCACGCGTAAAAATTGACCTAAACAGTCTAGATATGAATAATGACCAGCGCCCTCAAACACAACCAGTCCCGCTCCAGGAATTTTTTTCTCCATAATTTTAGCATCGCTCAAAGGCGTCGCATCATCTTTATCTCCCCATACTAATAAAGTTGGCACTTTAATAGAAGGCATTAAATGCTGTAAATCTTCATTCACAACCTTACTCATAATCTGACGCATCACAGGTGATGCGTTTTTATAATCCGATGAACCGGCATTCGCCATCATCTGTTCTTTATAAGCACTTAAACCTGGTAAACTTAAAACCTTTTTACCTAATTTATAGCTATAAACACGAGCATAATAATCAATACCACGTTTTGGTTTAATTCCAGCACTATCAATTAACACTAATTTATTTAACTCATTTTGGCGCCCAGCATAAATAATTCCAACACGCCCACCAAATGAATGGCCAAAAATAGTTGGATTTTTAATATCTAACTGCTTTACAAACTTCTCAACCATGTCAGCATAATCATAAACTGACCAAATAGTTTTCGGTTCTTCACTTCGACCGAAACCAGGAAAGTCTAACGTATAAACTTTAAATTCTTTTTTTAATGGTTCGATAATCGGTCGAAATGCTTCAACCTTCTGCCCCCATCCATGCAATAAAAGAAGAGGATGCCCTTCCCCTTCAACTTCATAATAAACATTTAAATCATCTATCTTAATGAACATCGTCCATCATCTCCTAAACTATAGTCTTTACTATTATATGACAATCGTCCATAAAATTTAAGGGTCTAACATAAAAAAACTAACTTTTACAATTAATGCCTAAAAACTCTTTTCAATATTGGCAAATAATCAATAAAAATGAGATGAAATCCTAAAAATCTCATCTCATTTTTCATCTTCTGCTTCTTTTATCGCATCTAATATAGAAGTCAGAAAAATACTTTGCTCAACAGGTACTACATTCGTGTCGTAAATTGTAATTTCATATGTTGTTTTAAATAGTGAGAATTTTTTCTTTATTTTATACAATTCATTCCCACTTTTGTCTTCGATAATATATTCAGGAAAGATTCTAAACATCTTTTGTTTTGAAATAGCTATTTCTTTTCGATTTTCATCATAAAAATGAAATGTTTTTCCCCATCTAAAGAAATCCTCAATTACTTCTTCACCAATAAATCCAACTGTCTCATTACTACTATTATAAACCTGTGCTAATCGATTTAAACGAATGTTCCAACGTTTAATTTGTTGTTCTGAGCCATAAACGTCTCCATTTAAATCAGATAAAACAAGTCGTTCACCAAATAAATTAAAATAAAGTCCCTCAACCTTTCCTACTTTGTTCCCATCCACATAAACCTTATACGATTTATTCAGTGAAAACCAACTCTGCTTCACTTCAATCATATGTGATTGTTCCAAAGTAGTGAGTAAATCTTCTGCATGAACTTCTAAAATACCACCAATAAAAACGAGGCATGCTAACATAAACGCACTTAACACCCTTAACCTTCTCATCTCATCACCTACCTTGTCTTAGTATATGACTTATTGCTACAAAAAATTGCCTCAAATTATTTCGAGGCAATTTTCTTTTTATCTTCGTAATACTTATAGAAGCACCCTAAAATAATCAGTGCTGTAATACTAGAAATTGAGAATCCGATATCAAAACCAGGCGATTTATATTCAAGTGTAATTTCATATTGACCTGCACTCGGAATTTCAATTCCAATAAATCCGCCATTTACATTATGTACTTCTAATAATTCCCCATCTCCATAAGCTTTCCATCCTTCGTCATAAGGAATCGAATAAGAAAGCAGTGTTGGACTTAATGCCACATAATCATGAGAAATTCCATTTTGGGTATAGGTTACATTCTTAACGCCTTTATTTTGTCTGGTCTGAGCCGCTTGATAATATTGAATCTCACCTAGATAGCTTGGAAGAGTACTCAAATCATAAGCCTCAAGACGATATGTTAAAGCCAAATGTTCTACCTGTTCCTTATTTAAAATCATACAATTCAAGAAAACATATTGTTTTTGTTCACGACTTAACTTTTCAAAATCTGTATCCAATACATAGGTATTCATACTTGAGGCTACTGGGACAAAATAATTATTCTTGTATATCGTAATCCCTTCAATACGATCATAATACTCATACCCTGGCAAAGAGGCTTCGTAATCTGGCGTAAAATAATACTTCGCTGATAACGCAGTCGTAATCATATAATCCGTAGCTGAAATAGATAAGCCATTTGTTACATTTTCATTTAACATCCAAGAAAACTCATCGTCTCCCAAAAGCGCCTTATTTCCAATCGAGAAGCCATTATAACCTCGATAAATCGGTTCATTATACTGCGTCTCATAACTATTAATAATGCGATAAAACTCCGGATCAATGGTCTGAATATAGTCTGCTACCGCATAAGTTTCATTCACAATATAATCATTATCCTGTACATACTCCACAACGGCATTCGATTTCTGACTATTCGTTTCAAAATACATATATGCCGTAAATAGACACTCAAGCATCAAAATAACAAAGATAACCTTCCCTCTTAACTGATGCTCTTCCTTTACAATCTCATCTAAAATAAAACAATACAAAGAAATCAATAAATTCATTAATAAAAAAATCATTAAGTACGGCGTAATAGCGATTAATTGAGAGAAAACAGCCTCAGTTGTAAAATTCGTGAATCCTTGATTATTGAAACTATACTCATAAACAAAAATAAACACTAATACCAGTAATAATAGAAATTTATATCCATATTTCGTTTTCTTTAATAACTTTAAATCCAATTTATGCGTATCATTTAATACATAAGCCACTAATAATGAGTTAAATAAAATTAACAGTATCGATAATACATTCATATTTAAAGTTGCCAGTGACGTTACATTAACAAGTTGCATCGACTGCGTCAAAAATACAATCAAAAGTAACCCTATGTAACTTAAAATCGTGAGCCTGCGAGCTCCCTTACTAATCAATTTCACAAACTGTGGGGCTAGTAAAACAACTAGAACAGACTGATATAACGATAAATAATGAGAATGATTAATAAAATTAGCCACCCCCTTATAATTTTCATGAAGAGGTGGGAATAATCCTTGAACCGCTAAAGCTAATACAGATGATAACGTCACTCCATTTTGCAATTCAATTTGAACCGTATTTGAAGCCATCACCAGCGGTAAAATAAAGACCATATTGACTCCGATAATAATAAAGATAGACAAAATAAAATTTTTGATATCTTTATACAAATTATCTTTCTGTGAATGATGCATGACATAAATTCGAATTAAGATATAAATGAATAAGAACGGTAAGAACAATAATAAAAATGTAAAATGAGAGATTAATAACAATGTAAATGTAGCAACAAAGTACCGCTTCTTACCCGACGCGAGCATTTTCTCGGCGCCATATAAAACTAGTGGAACAAAAACAAGCAAGTCAATCGTAATAAACTCATTTAAATTAGTTAAATACCAGCCATTAAAAATAAAGAGCAAACTAGCAATGGTCGTCGTATGAAGTGAAAACCACTTCGTTTCCTTCATATACAAATATAAAGCCCCCGCTGCTAAGCACGTCTTTAAAAATAGCAATGGAAAATATAAAAACGACAAATTACTAGTTGAAAACAACATCGTAATCAAAAAGAATGGGTTATATATCGAATAAACATTCTGAGCTCCTAAAAAATTTCCACCAAGGAAAAAGTTCCAGGACCACATCGGCATCTGTCCCTGAAGTAATAAATCATGTGAATTCGTATAAATCGTCAAATAATTTTCAACAAACTGCCCTGATATAGCATAAATAAAATTACCTGAAAAAATGAAACCAAAGAAAATAATTACAAAGATAATACAAATATAAGTAAAAGTTTTTCTCAACACTTCTGATTTTGTTAACATATCATCCCACCCAAGCTCAATTGAATACATTCATTTTACCACAAAAACATCCGACGTTTACCAAAAAATAACTATAAAATTAAGACACATTACGAGTCATCGTATAAGCACTATGATATACTTAAAAAAGGTGATATAAATGGAAAGATACAATATAATAACGGAAAAATTTCCTCGTGAAATAGTCCTTTTAAAAAGTCGACCTTGTGCCTATGGAAAATGTGCATTTTGTGACTATATCGGAGATAATTCTACAAACGTCGAAGAAATGAACACGCTAAACAAGGAAGTTCTCTCAAACGTTAAAGGTCTATATGATACATTTGAGGTCATTAATTCAGGTAACATATTCGACCTTCCAAAAGAAACATTAAATATGATTAAACAAACAATCGATGAACACGAATTCAAAAAACTTTTTGCAGAAGCACATTGGATTTACCGAGAGCATCTTCATAAAATGCGTCAACGATTTGAAATTGATATGATGTTCAAAACAGGAGTTGAATCTTTTGACTACGATTTCAGGGAAAAAGTCTTAAAAAAAGGAGCACCTTTTAAAAGTGTTGATGAACTTAAGCAATACTTTGATTCGGCATGCATCATGGTTGGTGTGCAAGGACAAACAAAGGACATGATAAAAAGAGATATCGATATTGTCTTAAATCAATTCGATCATGCAACGGTTAACGTCTACTGTGAAAACACAACTATCATCAAACCAGACCCAAAATTAAAAGAATGGTTCCTTGATGAATATAAATGGTTAGACGATGTAAAACACTTGGAAGTTCTTTGGAATAATACTGACTTTGGAGTCGGAGACTAAGACAGCGTTACGCTGTCTTTTGTAATTTATTTTAGGTATTGATATCTTTTAACAAAAAAAGTATACTAATAGTATACTAAATAGAAAGGTTGTATAAAATGGGCGGACCAAATAAAAAAGAAGCCATAGCGGCCCTTCATCGTCAAACAATATTAGATGCTGCAGAACAAGTCTTTTATGAAAAAGGATTCTATGCAACGACGATTGAAGACTTATCAAAAGCTTCATCTTATAGTCGTCGAACAATTTACACCTATTTCGAAAACAAAGAAGATATTTTATACAACATCGTTTTAAAGGGATTAACCTCACTTAATCAGGATTTAACTGACGTCTTGAATATTGAAGGAGATTTTTTAACAAAGTACTACGCGATTTGTAAAGCAATGACCACTTATTATCAAACATACCCTTATTCATTCGATTCCGTTAATACAATGAAAAACTCAGATATCAACCTAAGTGAAATTCCCCCTACTTTAATGCAAATCTTTGCAAGCGGAACTGAAACGAATCAACTTCTTGAGAACTTCTTAAAACAAGGACAGGAAGACGGAATCATTCAAAAAAATGTAAATCCACAACAAGCTGTTTATATTCTATGGGCTAACCTTTCATCTCTAATCACACTTACTCATAACAAAGGTGAATTTATCTCCTCAGAATTAAACATAACAGTTGAACAATTTTTACAAAATGGATTCACACAAATCATCAATTCTATTTTAGAGGTACGCCTCTAAATGTTTCAGTGACCTAAAAACGGACTTTATTTAGTTTTGAAAGATAGAAATTTAACAAAAAAATACTTATTTCTTTTTATACAAACTAAAAAACATCCATAATTAAGCTATGTAATCATTCGGATTTAAAAAAACAAAAATAAAAGCACAATGAATCAAATGATACGCACCCATTTGAGCGATACTAAGGATGACTACTTAGAAAAACTCTATCTGTCATTCCATATCATAAAAAACAACTAGATCTACTAGCAGTTAGGTAAGTAAAAGGAGTGGTTTTATGTCAATGCCGGTATTTGACGAGAAAAAAATTCTTGAAATTAACGATAAGTTAATTAAATTAGGTAAAAAACGTGGTTATTTAACGTACGATGAAATTAATAATAGTTTTGCGGAAGTACAATTAGATCCTGAAATGATTAGTTCATTTTTAGATTTATACGAATCTGAACAAATTGATATCGTAAAAGCCAAAAAAGTGGTTGAGACTCCTAAAGTCAAAAAAGAAGTTAAAGAAACACCAAAAGTGCAAAACACTGAAGAGGAACAAACAACAACTGAAGAAGCTGATTTTGAAGAAAATGAGGAAGAGGAAAATATTCCAGCAGACTTTAAAATTGAAGAAGAAGATGAAGAACCATTTGACGCATTCGAGATTACTTCACAATTAAAACTTAGCGATCCAGTTCACATGTATTTAAAAGAAATCGGACGCGTTGAGTTATTATCAAGCCAAGAAGAAATCAAATTTGCTAAAAAAATCGAACGCGGAGATATTTTAGAAGAAATATTAAAATACCGTCGTCAAAATGAAGCATTACCTCAAGAATTAATAGATCGTATCGATTTACTTATTCAAGATGCCGGTGAAGCTCATGATGGAAATGAATTATTAGTTGGAATTACTGAATTAACAGAAGAAGAAGCTGATCGTGTTCTTCACGAAGCCGAATACGCTAAAAAACGTCTGGTTGAATCGAATTTACGATTAGTTGTAAGTATTGCTCGCCGTCATATCGGACGCGGAATGTTATTCCTTGATTTAATTCAAGAAGGAAATATGGGATTAATCAAAGCAGTAGAAAAATTTGACTACCGTAAAGGATTCAAATTCTCAACATACGCCACATGGTGGATTCGCCAAGCCATTACACGTGCCATTGCGGACCAAGCACGTACCATCCGTATTCCAGTTCACATGATTGAAACAATCAACAAACTAGTACGTATTCAACGTCAATTAGTCCAAGAATTAGGTCGTGAGCCATTACCAGAAGAAATTGCTGAAAAAATGGAAATTACACCTGAAAAAGCACGTGAAATTTTAAAAATCTCTCAAGAACCAATTTCATTAGAATCACCAGTTGGTGATGAAGCTGATTCAAGTTTAGGAGATTTCATTCCAGATGCTGATGCTTTATCACCATCAGACTTCACATCAAATGAAATGCTTAAAAAAGAATTAGCCGAAGTTTTAGAAACATTAACAGACCGTGAAGAACGAGTTCTTCGTTTACGTTTCGGTCTTGAAGATGGACATACACGTACACTTGAAGAAGTAGGAAAAGAATTCGGTGTAACTCGTGAACGTATTCGCCAAATTGAAGCGAAAGCCTTACGTAAATTACGCCACCCTTCAAGAAGCCGTCGTTTAAAAGACTTCATGGAAGAATAAAAAGCAGAGCTTAGCTCTGCTTTTTATTTTACCCTCTTATACTCTGCCCCGTTTTCTAAACGACTTAAATAGCCATGATTATATAAATGTCGACCAATTGTTTCGAATATAATCTCACACATTCTGCTTATCACTTAACTTAACTAGATAACTCTCATTCAAGCGCTCATCATTCAACAAACCATCCTCTAAATGCTCTGAACGACAATAACGTCCTTCCTCAAAAATCCTTATTCTTATATTTCGACTTAATTCCCGCTACAAGTCTAGACTTCGCATCCTCATCCACTTCATCAACTCATCAAGATAAACAGCATGCTTCTTGTCGCACGAAACAAGATTACTTAAAAATCTCCCGTAACTTTCATTATCGCCGAACCACTCTAACTTAACTTCATTATCTTTTACAAACTTTAACTCCATAATCTCTCCCCCTTTATTTACATCATTATAGAAAAAAGGTCAGAATAATCTGACCTTCTAAAAATATTATATTATCACATATATAATTGTTATAAATCTAACGGTTTTACCTTTTTCAATAAATAAACAAATGGAGTATCGCAAATACTTAAGATAGCTTTAACAAAATATGTAACAAAGAAAATTGATATAGCCGCATCTAATTCCCATAATCCAAACATATACACAATCGCTGTGAAAATGAAAGTATCTATTAACTGACTTAATAAAGTACTTCCATTATTACGTAACCATAACCACTTATCATGAGGAAACTTTTCCTTAATAAAGTGGAAAATATAAACATCAATGCTTTGAGAAACTAAGAACGAACATAGTCCTGCAATGGTGAATACTGGTAACGCTAAACCAAATAAACCTTCCATATACGGTTGTGCCCAGTCAGATGCTTCTGGTTTAAACCATAATGAAAATTGAGTCACAATTAAAAATGATAACTGCGTAAAGAATCCCATAAATACGGCTGACTTTGCAGCTTTTACTCCATACTTTTCACTTAATAGATCTGTTGATAAGAAAATACCACTAAACATTGTATTTCCTAAGGTTGTTACAATACCGAAAATAGTGGTTGTCTTTGCTACTTGAATATTAGCCGCAATAACGCTCATTACAATATAAGCATATAGCCCCTTGCGTCCAAATAACTTGTAGCTTAACACAACTAAACCAAAGTTTGTACACACAAATAATAGTGCAATTAATTCATTTGTCATACTAGTCACCCTTACCTTTAAACTTTATAACAATAAAAAAAACTCCTAATAAAAAACAGGAGCAGATAAGATCATGATTAAACAAACGCATAGCAAAATAAGCCTAACGTTCGCTAAACTAGACCTCCTATTTTTGATAACGCTGGATTCTGCCAACAGCATGAGGATTTTATAATGTTACAGTTTCATATTATAACATAGAAAAAGATTAAAAAAAACTCTCTCTTCCCCTAAATTAGGATACTAAAAGGCATTATTACATATTTTAATGTTTATAGAAACGTTCTCGTATAGATTTATACTATCATTATATTTTATAATATAAATAAATAAACTTAATAGAAGTGAGGACAAAATGGAAAAGACAGAATATCCCAATTTGAACGGTTATTATATTAACTTTCAACTTCTTACACAGAAATTAAAAGAAATTGCTCAAGAAAAAGGGATGACACAAAGTGAACTCGCTGCTGGCATTACACCTCGGGATCATTTAAACAAAATCTTAAATGGTAAACGCAATCCTAGTCTTGAGCTTCTCTATCAACTTTGTAATAAATTGCGTGTTGATATTCGTGTCTTAATTGAACAGTGTTATTACATTAACTTTGAGCAAACAAGTGACTATATGCATCAAATGAAGCAATGTACAACAATGGGCAATTACGACCTTTTAGAACAACTTCTTCAAAAATGTGCCAACCTTCCCGATTTTCAATATGGAGTAGGAAAACAAGCCTATACTTATCAACAAGGAGTGGTTCAGCTCAAAAAATATAAAAATGCTGCTAAGGCACTTGAATATTTTAATGAGGCTCTTCGCACTTTTTCTTTAATGGACGAAACAGGGAGTGAAAGACTTCATATCTTTACAATTGAAGAAATCGGGATTAATACTGACAAAGCTACTTGCTTATTCACACTTGGACAACGTCAAGAAGCAATTGAATTATTAACAACATCAGTTGAAAGTCGGTTAGCAAATTATGAAAATGTCGAAACACTCCATATTTTAAGAGCTTATTTCTATTTAGCGCAATTTTACCTACAAGAGAAAAATTATGTTAAATGTATCGAGATAGCAACTAAAGGAATTAATCTATCTAATTGTAAATTCGTCTATATCTATGCTGGAGATTTAAATGCCACTAAAGCTACAGCACTTCATTTTTTAGGAGATGAGGAACATGCCACGTTCCATTTCCGTAGAGCGTATGAATTTTACAACTTACTTGGAAGCTCCCGAATTTCAACTATGCTCGATCGACACCTTGAAATAATTGGTTTTGACAAGAATAAAATTAAATATGATGTAACTCATCCCATCCAATAACTATTACTAAATGAAAAAAACATCTTTAAAAAGAAAGATGTTTTTTTGCTATCCCTGTTTTATAAGATAAGTCATCCCGAATAACCTTATCTTGTGTCTAATTATATCTTATAAAATAAACAAAAAGAAGTGTGCATTTGCACACTTCTTTTACTATAATTGGATATTAAAACCTTGATCTTCTATTTTTTCAATCAAAATAAACTGACTAATAAACTTTTCATCATAATCAATTTGAACTAGCTTAGTCTTCAAATCAATTTTTACTTCTTTAACACCAGTAATTCCTGCCACAGCATCATGAATAGATTTCACACAATGTTGACAGCTCATATTTTCAACTTTAATCAACAGTTTACTCATCACTAACGCCCCCTTACATCTATCTTAGACTATTTAAGCGTTCAAAATCAATCGAAATATTATGCTTGCATAATTTTCTCTGGATGAGTTACCTCCAATTGCGGTTCTTTAGCTTCTTTTAAGCCACGTACCGAGCGGAAGAAAATGATTCCTGTAATTAAAGATGCTAATCCATCAGCTACTGGCCCTGCTAACCAAACACCCGTTAATCCTAAACCACCGATATGAGGCAAGATAAGTAAACAAGGAATTAATAAAATCACTTGTCTCAATAAACTTAAAAACATCGAAACTTTTGCTTTACCAATTGATAAATAGAAGTTTGAACTAATGATTTGGAATCCGAGCACTGGTAACATGAATAAGAAGATTTTCAATCCACCTGTTGCCATCTCTGATAAACTTGCATCATTACTAAACAAACGAATTAACGCTTCTGGATACGTCTGAATCACAATCCATCCAAACGTCACGATAATTGTTGCAACAATAACTGCGTACGTTACAGCTTGTTTAACACGATGGTATTTTTTTGCACCATAATTAAACCCGATAATTGGCTGTGAACCTTGATTTAGACCGAATAATGGCATCGTAAAGATTAACGAGATACTACTTACAATGGCCATAGCACCAATTGCTAAATCTCCACCATACATTTTTAGTGAGTTATTTGAAATAACTTGGACAATACTTTGTGCGATTTGCATCGCAAATGGACTCATCCCAATCGAGAAAATACTAAGAATAATTACCTTATCTAACTTCATACTTTGACGTGTAATTTTAATATTACTTTTACCTTTAGTGAAATAATATAAAATCCAAATCGATGATGCAATCTGAGATAAAACAGTCGCAATGGCTGCTCCTCGTACACCAAGTCCTAATACGAAAATAAAAATAGGATCTAATAAAATATTAATACCTGCCCCAATTAACATTGATAACATTGCAATTTTTGGATTACCATCACTACGAATCGAGTGATTTAATCCAAAACTCATCATATTAAAGATTGTCCCGATAAAGATAATTTGCATATATTGTGAAGCATAAATCTCTGTATCAGCACTTGCCCCAAACATTGATAAAATCGGGTCCATAAATAAGAGACCGACAACTGTTATTAACAAACTTAAAATTAATATTAAAACGAAAGCATTCCCTAAATGGTGCTGCGCCTCATCTCTTTTATGCTGCCCTAACTTTAATGAAATACGGGCACTTGTTCCAAGGCCAACTAGCATCCCAAACGCCATAATAATCGTCATAATTGGCATCGTAATTCCGACCCCAGTTAAAGCTAGCCCTCCAACCTCAGGAATATTTCCAATATACATCCGGTCAACAATATTATACAAGGTATTAACCATCATCCCAATAATCGCTGGAACAGAGAATTGAATTAGCAACTTAGAAACCTTCTCTTCTCCCAAAACATTTGGTTTATTCATTTTAACTCCTCCTTAAATACAGTGTATCTGCAACTAATTTAAATAAAAAATAACCTTATAGCTATTTTTCATTTCTTAAATCTTCAACAGCAGAAATAGCATTACATAAAATTTTGTCAGAGATAGCTGAAAATTGTTCACATTCCTCATCGGTTAAGCCTTCAACTAACTCATCTGTAATTTCTTCTAAAACCTTAATTATCACTGGCATCAATTCATGTGCCTTCTCAGTTAAATATAATTGATTATATCGTCGATCATTTGAATTACAAACGCGATAAATATAATCATTTTCCTCTAACTTTTTTAAAGCTTTTGCTGTTGTTGCCTTATCAATCATTACTAATTTAGTTAGCTCTTTTTGACTAATTCCTAAATTACGTTCTATATTTATTAAAAAGATGTATTGTCCATATCCTAAATCATAAGGCTTCAATTTATGATTAATTAGAATCTGACGATATCTATAAATAATAGACATTGATTTACCAATTGACTCGTTCATGATCTCACCGCATGTCAAAAATTTTATACCCTACCTATCCTATCACCATTAGGATGTATTTGCAACTATTATAACTCAAAAAAATACTCCCCATTAGGGGAGTATTCATTTTATTCAACTGTTACAGATTTCGCTAAGTTACGTGGTTTATCGATATCAAATCCGCGTTGTAATGCCGCATAATAAGAAATTAATTGTGTTGGCACAACGGTTACTAATGGTGTTAGTAATGGATGTACGTCATCAATCACAATTTGGTCAGTTTCAGAACTTAATGATTTTAATGAGATGACAACTGTATTTGCTCCACGAGCTTTAACTTCTTTCACATTTGAACGTGTATTTAAGTTAACAGACTCTTGAGAGACAATCGCAATAACAGGAGTCCCTTTTTCAATTAAAGCAATCGTTCCGTGTTTTAATTCTCCTGCTGCGAATCCTTCCGTTTGAATATAAGAAATTTCTTTTAATTTTAATGACGCTTCAAGTGCGACATAGTAATCAACATGACGACCAATATAGAAGCAGTTACGAGCTGTTAAGTAATCTTTTGCAATATCCGCAAATTGCTCTTTATCATCTGTAATACTTTCCATGACATTTGCAACAATGGCTAATTCACGTGATAAATCTAAATTATGATTTTCTCCTACACGAGCAGCTAAGATCGCTTGAACGGCTACTTGAGCGGTATATGCTTTTGTTGAAGCAACTGCAATTTCAGGACCTGCATATAATAATAAAGTATGGTCTGCTTCACGAGATAAAGTTGATCCCGGTACATTTGTAATGGTTAATGATTTATATCCTAATTGTTTAATTTTAACTAATACAGCACGGCTATCTGCTGTTTCTCCTGATTGAGAAATAAAGATGAATAAAGGATTTTGACTGATAACTGGCGTATTATAAACAAATTCAGATGAAATATGAACTTCAGTTGGAATCGCCGCTAATTGTTCAAACATTTGCTTTCCTACGAAACCAGCATGCATACTTGTCCCAGCAGCCACAATATATAATCGATCTGCTTCACTGACAGCTTTGACGATTTCTGGATCAATTTTAATTTCTCCATCCTCGAAATATTGTTCAACAATACGTCGAATAACATAGGGTTGCTCATCAATTTCTTTTAACATGTAATGAGGATATGTTCCTTTTTCGATGTCAGATGCATCAAGTTCTGCTGTGAATGGATCACGTTTAATTTTAACTCCTAATAAGTTATAAATGGTAACCTCTTCACGAGTTAATTTAATAAATTCTTCATCTTCAATTTCAACGAATTGATTTGTACACTGTAACATTGCCATTGCATCAGATCCAATCATATTGAATCCTTCACCAAGCCCAATTAACATTGGCGACTTGTTTTTAGCAGCATATAATACTTCAGGATTCTGTGCATCGATGACTCCTAAAGCGTAAGATCCGTGTAAAATACTCATCACGTGGCGAATCGCTAACTCAACATCTTCTTTTTCTAAAACAAATTTTTCGATTAAGGCAACAATCACCTCAGTATCAGTATCTGAAATAAAGTGGTAGTTTGGTAAATACTCTTTACGTAATTCTAATTCATTTTCAATCACACCGTTATGCACAACTGTGAAACGCCCAGTGCTTGATTGATGAGGATGAGAATTACGTTGATTTGGTGCTCCATGAGTTGCCCAACGTGTATGCCCAATTCCTACTGTTGATAAAACTGTTTCGTCAACGACTGTACGTAAATGTGCAATACGTCCCTTATCTTTAAAAATATGAACTCCTGCCTCGTTCACAACTGCAATTCCTGCTGAATCATATCCACGATACTCTAATTTTTCTAACCCATTTAATAAAATATCTTTAACGTCTTGCCCACCAATATATCCAACGATTCCACACATAAAAATTCACAACTCCTTATTTAATATAATTTAGTTAGAGCTGCTTTCTATTTATCTTTTTCTTCAATTTTGTCGTAAGAGTTACCTCTTAGTTTTGTTTGAAGACTACGACTGAGATATCCAGCCGGAAGGCATCCGCCGAAAAATCGATTAACCTTCACCTCGTCAGCTGCTCCTACCCTAAAACACAGCTCTGGCGCTTAATATGAATAGATCTTCTTTCTACCCTTGCTACCCTCCTTCCCACTATGAAAGCAACATTTCCATTATATCATATGCTAATGATTTTAAAATGCTATTTTATATTTATACCTAAAAAAACATAAAAAGGAGTGATAAATCACTCCTTTTTAACTACTATTTCAATTCTTTTTCTACAATAGCTAAGATACGCTCTACATAGCTTTCACATAACTCTTCTGTTTCAGCTTCAACCATAACACGAACTAATGGTTCCGTTCCTGAAGGACGAACTAAGACGCGGCCTTTACCATTCATTTCTGCCTCTACTTCAGCAATCACAGCTAAAATAGCCTCATTGGTCATCATGGCATTTTTATCTTCAACACGAAGATTTTTTAATAACTGAGGATACTTAGGCATTTCTTTAGCTAAATCAGCAAGTGATTGACCTTTTTCAACGATAATTTTAGCTAATTGAACTGCACTTAACATTCCATCTCCAGTTGTTCCATAATCTAAGAAGATTAAATGTCCTGATTGTTCTCCACCGAAGTTGTAATCATTTTTCAACATTTCCTCTAGAACATAACGATCTCCAACTTTCGTTTGGACACTATGTAATCCATTAGCTTCAACAGCATTATAGAATCCTAAGTTACTCATAACAGTTGAAACGACTGTTCCTTGTTTTAATAATCCTTTTTCATTTAAATAGCGACCAACGATAAACATAATGTAATCACCATCAATAATGTTTCCATTATGATCAACCGCAATTAAACGATCACAGTCTCCATCAAAAGCAAATCCTAAATGTGCTTCATGCTTCACGACTTCTTTTGCTAAGTTTTCCGGATGAGTTGAACCACAATTATGATTAATATTAATTCCATCTGGATTAGATGATACAGTTACAATATCAGCATCTAAATCAGCAAATAATTGAGGTGCTAATGCTGAACTTGCTCCATTCGCACAATCTAATACAATCTTTAATCCCGTTAATTTTTGACCAACAGTTCCTTTAATAAAGTTCACATATTTTTGAGATCCCATTTGGAAATCTTCAACACGTCCGATTTCACCAGCAATTGGACGTGGTAGTTCATCACTTGAATCAATTAAAGCTTCGATTTCTTCTTCTTCTTGGTCACTTAATTTATATCCACTATGGCTAAAAATTTTAATTCCATTATCTTGAACTGGATTATGAGAAGCAGAAATCATAACTCCCGCATCAACATCTAAATTTTTTGTTAAGTAAGCTACTCCTGGAGTGGTAATCACACCAAGCGTTAATACATCAGCACCAGATGACACTAGACCTGCAATTAAGGCACTTTCTAATAATTCACCAGAAATACGAGTATCGCGCCCGATTAAAACCTTAGGACGAGTATTTTTTTCCTTTAAATGATGTCCTAAAATACGTCCTAATTTTAATGCGAATTCTGGAGTTAGCTCAGTATTTGCTACTCCTCGAATTCCATCTGTTCCAAAGTATTTTCCCATATATAATAACCTCACTTTTATTCTGTAATTATGACATGAACCTTAGACTTATTAGACTCAACTAACACACCAGTTGGAGCTTCAATAGTAATTGGCACTTCATATTCACCAACACCATATCCCATAAGATCGATATATATTTTTATATCATCACTTGATATAGAATTCAACTTTGTCGTTGACCCTTTTAACGTAACATCTAACATCGCATCCTCTAAAGTTTTTGCTTTAATACGATAGTTAGCATCTAAGTTTTTAAAGTCTACTGAAACATCTTCTAATACCTTCGTTTGTGTTTCCTCAAACGTCACCTTTACTTTAATTGTGTCGGCATCCATTTTATGAATATTTTCCGGCTTATCTAATTTAACAATCAACTCATTATTCTCATCCAATTGATACAAGTCAACCTGAATTTGTAATTTCTCGAAAGTTTCAAGTTGAGAAGCTTCACCATATAATTTAACCTCGGATGGCGTTAAAGTCAATCCACTAACACTATACCCATCTGGTGCATTCCCAGTTACAATTGCCTCTACTGGTACTACTTTACTCGGACTTGTCACTTGGACAGTTGCTGATAACTTGTCTGGTTTAATTTCTACATCTAGTTTATTACCTAGTTTATCATAAGCAAAAACAGGAGCTTCATAGTCAGCTAATTTTGTTAAATCTGAAACATCAATAATTGCCTTAACACTTGCCACTTGGTCAACTACTGTTTGAGGACCTTTTATTTTTACAGTATCTAGTGCCAATTGAGGTTCACTTAAAACATACATTTCATCAATCTGATCTAAATTAACAAAATCTGCCTGAACTTTTTTATCAGTCTCTGTTAACGCCATAATCGTAACAACGATTGTACTTGGATCAATTTTAACATCTAATTTATCCCCTAATTTACTATAAGCTAAATTAACTTTATGCGTACCAGGAGGTAAATCTGTTAAATCTGCATAAATTTCAAAACTACCTTTTGTTTTAGCAATATCAACCTGACTCTTATCCCCTATTAACGTAACATCAACAGTGTCAGGAAGTCCTTCAATTACCATCCGCTCTTTATCATAATATGAAACAAGTGGATAACTATTAATATCTACTGAATACCTTTCAGTAACACTTGGTGCATATCTAGTACTTGCAGCAACAATAATGGCAACGATTAAAGCTAAAATTTTAGTTAACTTCTCATTTCTTAAAAAACTCTCATAAAAATGATCAAGATTATTAACCTTTAAAATACCTAAAATCAAACTAGGAGTAGTTAAAAATCTCCATATATTCTTGAAGAACGAAGAAATTTTCTGAAAAAACTTTTCAGTATCTTTTACTGTTTCAATTGCAATCTGACGAGCAATTTCATTTGAATCAACGTCAGGTTTCTGATTTTTGTTTGCTTTAGCTGATTTTTTAAAAAATGGGTTTTTCATTGTGACACCGCCCTTACCATTTCATTCTAACTTAGATACTGTTTTAAATCCCTTGAGAATAAATCTACTTGATCATAAACCTTTAGTTCTCCCTTATATGCAATAGAGAATCTTCCTGTTTCTTCTGAAACAACTAAAGTAATACTATCAGAAATTTCACTAATTCCAATAGCTGCTCTATGACGTGTACCAAATGCCTTATTTATATCCTCACGTCTTGTAGACGGTAAATAAGCTCCGGCACAGTATAATTTACCATCGCGAATCATAACAGCTCCATCATGTAATGGTGTAGTAGGTACGAAAATAGTTGTTAAAAGTTCTTGAGATATCTCTCCATCAACAATAGTAGATGGGGTAATAAACTCATCTAATTTGACCCCTCTTTCAATGACTATTAATGCCCCAATGCGACGTTTAGCTAAAAATTCCACTGAATTAGTTAATATACTAACAATGTCCCGATCACCTAAAATATTTTTTTCCCTATTTAAAGTGCTATTACGGCCGATTTGTTCAAGACCACTACGAATCTCAGGTTGGAAAACGATTATAATTGCAAGTAGGCCCCAGTCAATAACATTCCCTATAAGTGAATTTAATGTATAGAGATCAAAAACTTGACTGATGATGTCAATGATATAAATCAAAATGACACCCTTTAAAATTTGAACGGCACGTACATTTGATTTAATTAATCTTAAAACATAATAGATAATTAACCATACAAAATAAACATCTAATCCCACTAATACCAGATTTAAAAAAGTAAAATCTTCTACTGTATTAATCAAACTGTCGGCCTCCTTTTTACAACATTTTTATTATATCATACTTACAAAAAATATAAATCTTTCCTTGTAAATTAAAAGAATAAACTAACACATTTTTCCAACAAAATCGGTTCATTTTTAAAAAAACATCCTAATATTATCATTAAAACAATCATAATCACCGTACAGAATTAGTATGTTTCTTTAAACAAAAAAAAACCTTAAAACATATCAAAGATAGTTTTAAGGTTTTTAAAATTATACTAACTCGATAACTACCATATCAGCTGCATCCCCACGACGAGGTCCAACTTTTAAGATACGAGTGTATCCACCATTACGCTCAGCGTAACGAGGTGCGATATCAGAGAATAATTTTTGAACTGCAGTTGCTCCAGTTTCATCGTTAGCGATTTCTGCACGTACATATGCAGCTGCTTGACGACGAGCATGTAAGTCTCCGCGTTTACCTAAAGTAATTAATTTTTCAACTACTGAACGTAATTCTTTAGCGCGAGCCTCAGTTGTAACGATACGTTCATTGATAATTAAATCAGTTGATAAATCACGTAACATTGCTTTACGTTGATGACTAAGACGTCCTAATTTTCTGTAAGCCACTTAAAATTCCTCCTTCCATTGAAAAAATGGAATATAACATTTATAAAAAATAGATTATCTATTTAGTGCAACCTAAGCTTAATCCTAATTCGTCAAGTTTATCCTTAACTTCTTTTAATGATTTTTTACCTAAGTTACGAACTTTCATCATATCTTCTTCAGAATGACGAGCTAATTCTTCTACTGTATTGATTCCAGCACGACGTAAACAGTTATAAGAGCGAACTGATAAGTCTAACTCTTCAATTGGCATTTCTAATACTTTGTTTTTCTCTTCATCTTCACGCTCAACGATAAATGATGCAAGTTGCCCTGCTTCATTTAAGTTAACTAAAATACTGAAGTGTTCAACTAAGATTTTAGATGCTACAGAGATAGCCTCTTGTGGATTAATACTTCCATTTGTCCAAACTTCTAATGTTAATTTATCGTAAGATGCATCTTGACCAACACGAGTCTTTTCAACATCATAAGATACACGTGTAACTGGTGTGTAGATAGAGTCGATAGCGATCTCTCCTGCGCTTTCAAGTAACTTTTTGTTATCATCAGCACCTACATATCCATTACCACGACGAGCTTTCATAGTCATACGTAAACGACCAGTAGCTGATAATGTAGCAATGTGTAATTCAGGATTGATGATAGTTACTTCTTCGTCACACTCGATATCAGCTGCAGTAACTGCACCTTCACGAGCTACATCAATACGAAGTTCTTTAACTTCTTCTGTATCAATTGATAAGATTAAGTTTTTTAAATTTAAAATGATTTGTGTTACATCTTCTACTACACCATCGATAGCGGTAAATTCATGTTGAACTCCCTCTATAGAGATAGATGTTACTGCAGCTCCAGGAAGTGATGATAGTAATACTCGACGTAAGGAATTCCCTAACGTAGTACCATATCCACGTTTAAGAGGCTCAATAACAAATTTCCCATAGAATTCATCTTTGATGTATTCTTCAACTTCAATTCTTGGTTTTTCGATTTCTAACATCGATTTCCCTCCTCAGGATCGCTTAATAGTAGGGTACTACTTTCAAATTTCTTCCTGATTAACCACGTGGGTGTTTTGGTGGACGACAACCATTGTGAGGTACTGGAGTAACGTCTTTGATAGCTGTTACATCTAATCCTGCTGCTTGTAAAGCACGGATAGCAGCTTCACGACCAGGACCAGGTCCTTTAACAGTAACGTCTACACTCTTCATACCATGATCCATTGCAGCTTTAGCAGCAGCTTCTGATGCCATTTGAGCAGCAAATGGAGTTGATTTACGAGAACCTTTGAATCCTAATGCACCTGCACTTGACCATGAGATTGCATTTCCATGAGGATCAGTAATCGTAACAATTGTATTATTGAAAGTCGAGTGGATATGTGCTACACCTGTAGCAATATTCTTTTTAACACGACGTTTACGAGTAACTTGTTTACGTGCCATGTGATGACCCTCCTAACTATTTTTTCTTATTAGCAACTGTTTTACGTGGACCTTTACGAGTACGCGCATTATTTTTAGTGTTTTGTCCGCGTACTGGTAAGCTACGACGGTGGCGAACACCACGGAATGACGCAATTTCCATTAAACGTTTGATGTTTAATGAGATTTCACGACGTAAGTCACCTTCTACTTTTAATTTATCTACTTCAGTACGAATACGGTTTAACTCATCTTCAGTTAAATCGCGTACACGTGTATCTTCAGATACACCAGCTGCAGCTAAAATTTGTTGAGCTGTTGGTTTACCGATTCCGTAGATGTATGTTAATGAAATTACAACGCGTTTATCGCGAGGAATATCGATACCAGCAATACGTGCCATACATTGCACCTCCTAAAGCTTATCCTTGTTTTTGTTTATGTTTTGGATTTTCACAAATTACCATTACTTTACCTTTACGGCGAATAACTTTACATTTATCGCAGATAGGTTTTACAGATGGTCTTACTTTCATGAATTAAAACCTCCTCATTTTTGATTATATCGGAGTCTCTATTTATGACGATATGTAATGCGCCCACGTGTTAAATCATAAGGAGATAATTCTACTGTTACTTTATCACCTGGTAAAATACGAATGAAGTTCATACGGATTTTACCAGAAACGTGAGCTATTAATTGATGACCATTTTCTAATTCTACTTTAAACATAGCATTTGGCAAATTATCGATAACGGTAGCTTCTACTTCAATAACGTCTTGCTTAGCCATTGATTATGCCTCCTTATCTTTATAACTTAGTTAATATTTCATATCCATCGTCAGTGATGACAACAGTATGTTCAAAATGAGCACAGATACTCTTATCTCTTGTTACTACAGTCCAATTATCAGCAAGAGTACGAACGTATCTCTCACCAAAATTAACCATAGGTTCAATAGCTAAAGTCATACCTGTTTTCAATCTTGGTCCTCGTCCTGGAGGTCCGTAATGTGGAATAGAAGGATCTTCATGGAGATCTTGACCGACACCATGACCCGCATACTCACGAACAATTGAATAATTATGAGATTCTACATACGTTTGAATCGCATGAGAAATATCAGATAAACGATTATTCGCTTTTGCAAATTCTAAACCGATAAATAATGATTCTTTTGTAACATCAAGTAAATGTTGAGCTTCATCTGAGATTTTACCAACTGGATAAGTCCAAGCTGAATCTCCGTGGTATCCATTATATTTTGCACCAATGTCAATTGAGATAATATCTCCTTCTTTTAGTACACGATTTCCTGGTATACCATGTACAAGCTCATCATTAACTGATGCACAAATACTTGCAGGGAATCCATGATAACCTTTAAAAGAAGGTATAGCGCCTTGACTGCGAATAACATCCTCAACAATTTTATCTAAATGTTTTGTTGTTACGCCAGGTTTAATGTGTTTTTGGACCTCATGATGAGCCAAAGCAACAATACGCCCAGCTTCTCGCATAATTTCAATTTCGCGTGGAGTCTTACAAATAATCATTAATTATTGCCTCCGAGTACGTTTTGAATCTCTTCAAATACAAGATCAATTGATTGCTGACCATTAATATTAACAAGATTTCCTGCTAAAGAGTAATAATCTAATAATGGTTTAGTTTGATTAACGTAAACATCTAAGCGATTACCAACCGTTTCTTCATTATCATCTTTACGTTGATATAATTCGCCACCACATTTGTCGCAAACACCCTCAACTGCAGATGGATTGAAGATTTTATGATAAGTTGCTCCACAAGAACGACAAATACGACGTCCTGTTAAGCGCTCTTTAAGAATATTTAAATCAACATCAATATTAATTACATAATCAATCTTTGAATCAAGCGAAGTCAGTATTTCATCTAAGGCTTTTGCCTGATCTACTGTTCGTGGAAAACCATCTAACAGGAATCCCGACTTGCAATCTGATTCAGACAAGCGATCCTTTACTATACCAATTGTAACATGGTCAGGTACAAGTGCACCTTGATCCATGTAACGTTTAGCTTCCATACCTAATTCAGTTTGGTCTTTTATCGCTTTCCTAAACATATCACCAGTTGAGATATGTGGAATTTGATAAGTTTCAATAATTTTTTCTGCTTGAGTACCTTTACCAGCACCTGGAGGCCCCATAAATACGATTTTCATCATATCACCTCGATTATTTGATGAATCCTCTATATTTTTGATCCATTGTTTTTGTTTGGATTTGCTTAGCAGTTTCAATTGCAACTCCTACAACAATCAGTAAGCTAGTACCACCAATTTCTACACTACTAGGTAAATCAGTGATTGCGCCAAATAAGATTGGTAGACCCGCAATAACAACTAGATAAATAGCTCCAATAAAAGTGATACGTGATAATACTTTAGATAGATATTCTTCAGTATCCGCACCCGGACGAACGCCTGGAATATAAGATCCTTGTTTTTTAAGGTTTTCAGCCACTTTTTCAGGACTTACTTGTACGAAAGCGTAGAAGTAAGTGAAAGCAACGATTAATACAACATATAAAATAAATCCAATTGGTTGTGTGTAGTCAAAAATTGTTGTAATCCATTTCGTAACTCCTGATTCAGGAAGAAACGATACTACAGTTAACGGTAAACTCACTAATGAAACCGAGAAGATTACTGGAATTACACCTGCTGAATTTAACTTCAATGGGATAAATGAATCTTTTCGTCCTGATAACTGAGCTGAATTATGTCTATTTGCATATTGAATTGGTAATTTTCTAGTTGCGCTTTGTAAATATATAACAGCAATAATTGTTAAAAGCAATAGTGCAAGCACTGAAATAAATGCTAATACATTTGAAAGTGTTATATTTACCAAGTATTTCGTGTATAAATCGTTTAGCATATATGGAACACGAGATAAAATACCTGCCACGATAATCATTGATGTACCATTACCAATTCCCTTGCTAGTTATTTGATCAGCAAGGAAAATCATAACAGCAGTACCTGCTGTCATCGTTAGAGCGATATATAGATAAGTTAAAATAGAATGACTTTCTAATAAAACTCCTCCATACATTAAGTCGAAACCAATTGCCATTGTAATAGCTTGTACAAAGGCAAGTACTAACGTGACATAGCGTGTTAATTGATTTAACTTACGCTTACCAGTTTCACCTTCTTTTGCCCATTCAGACAAAATAGGGATAACATCCATTTGAAGCAACTGAATAATAATTGATGCAGTAATATAAGGAGAGATAGACATTGCAAACAATGAGAATCGTTTTAATGCCCCTCCACTTAATGTATCAATAAACCCAAGCATAGGAGTTTGAGCAGAGGCTTCTAACACAGAAGTGTTGATGGTTGGCACAGGAATATAAGATCCTAAACGATAAACGATAAAAATCATTAACGTAAATAGAATCCTTTTTCGTAAATCAGCGTTCTTCCATATTTTACTGAAAGTAGCCATTATACCACCTCGATTGATCCACCTAGAGCTCCAATACGTTCTTCTGCTGTTTTTGAGAATTTAGCTGCTTTAACAGTTAATTTCTTCTCTAATTGTCCTTGTCCTAAAACTTTAACCCCAGAATGTAATTTTTTGATTACTCCAGTTTCTAATAAAAGTTCTGCAGTAACAATTGTTCCGTCTTCGAATTTATTTAATTGATCTAAATTAACGATAGCGTACTCTTTACGGTTAATGTTTGTAAATCCACGTTTTGGTAAACGACGGAATAAAGGAGTTTGACCACCTTCGAATCCGATACGAACTCCACCACCTGAACGAGCGTTTTGTCCTTTGTGTCCTTTACCTGCAGTTTTACCTTGACCAGAACCGTGACCACGACCGATACGTTTTCTATCTTTACGAGACCCTTCAGTATAAGTTAACTCATGTAATTTCACCGAAAGTCACCTCCTTTGATTATTTCTCTTCTACAGTCACTAAATGAGATACTTTATTAATCATACCGCGAACAGC
>NZ_JAGAVR010000089.1:0-4650 GCF_017941855.1 Turicibacter sp.
GAAGCAATTGAAGAATATATTGACTACTATAATCATAAACGAATCAAAAGAAAATTGGCTGGCATGAGTCCAGTTCAATACCGAATTCATACCAGCCAATTGGCTGCTTAATATTTAGTTCAACTTTTTGGGGTCACTACATGTCGGTGTCCTTTTTTAATGTCTTTTATTGCGCAATCTTTTTTTGAATTTTTTAAATTGTGGTAAAAGTTTGGTCCAAGCAAAGTAACCAATGGGATCAATCACGTAATCAAATTCTCCAATAAATTCGGTAAATTCTCCACCAAATCCTTTTTTAAATCGATATAGACCATATAATGGATCTGATTCATCTGTTTTCCCACTAATTCCAAAGAAGTCGTAAATTTCATATCCATCTTGTTTAGCGTCTGTTAAAGCTTTCCATTGAATTAAGTAGTTTGGCATGAATTCACGATAAACATTATCACTGGCTCCATATAAATACCATGCTTTATTGCCGAAATAAGTGGTAATAATCCCTGACATTGTAATCCCTGTTGGGTGTTCTTTATACAATTGTTCCACTTCTTTTAATTGTTGGGTAATATTTTGAAGTTTATTTTTTTCGGGTTCTAATTTATTAATTAGTTTTTGACGTTTCTTCTCATTTAATTCTGCATTTTGAAGTTGATTGTTTAATTGTTCGATGGTTGATGTGGTTTGATTTAGTTCCTCCGTTAAATTATTTAAGGCTTGCTCTGTATTAAGCTTAGCTAAGTAGAGTTTGCACATTCCATGAGGGGCTAGTGTGTCATACATTTCTTCAAAATAAGAAAGAGGACGAGTTAAGAATCCATCACGTTCTCCTGTGATACGCATAATTTCTTCAAATTTTGTTAAATCTTCACGTGATCCTTCTACAATTTCGATTCCTTTTTTTTGTGCTACTTTTAAATTGTAGCGTGTTTTTGTATGACAGCCTTGTAATAAGTTTTTTTCTTCTGGTTTTAAATCTAAGCGGAAAGTATATCGAGGTTGAATGCTAGAGTCAAAATCTTGTGTGAAGCCTAAATGTTTATAATTGAGGTTAAGCAAAGATTGAATTAGTGACTCATTTGGGAACGCCCCTTCTGCAATTTCACCATCGATGGTGCGATTAACGTATTTTAGGTCTGGATCGATTTTAAAGAAAATTGCTTTTTTTGATTTTGCGAAGTTTTTCATTCCTTCTGTAAAATCTTTTAATTGTTGTTCATTATTAAAGTCAAGCACAAATCCACGTGGAATATATAAAAATGGACGTTTGATGATAGGTAAAAAACGAATGAGAACTAACGCAGCTGCAACGAGTTCTCCTTGATCGTTTTCAAGTCCCACAGTTTCAAATGACCACTCGGGTGATTTTGATTTAAAAACACCCCACTCATAGGTTTGTAGAAAATGATTTTTAGGATGAGTTGACACAAAGTCATTAAATTTTTTAGCATCAATATTGGTTACAAATTTCATAAAACTCCACCTTCAGTTCAGTGTTTGTCCACCTTTTTATTATCGGTTATTATTATAACATAAAATCATTTTTATGATTTTTTTTTGTTTTATTTACAGAACGTAAAAGATGTTGTATAATATTACTGTTAATCGTAGCGAAGCGGAAGGAGGGTTAGTGGTGGCTAAAACTGTAGTTCGAAAAAACGAATCATTAGATGATGCATTACGTCGTTTTAAGAGAGAAGTATCTAAAGTAGGTACCCTTACTGAAGCTCGTAAACGTGAATATTACGTTAAACCGAGTATCAAACGTAAACAAAAATCAGAAGCAGCACGCAAGTCTGCAATCAAACGTAACAAATACTAATTTTAAATAGGTGATCTCAGTGGCATTACTTGATCAATTAAATGCTGACATGAAAGAAGCAATGAAAGCGAAAGAAAAAGATCGCTTATCAGTTATTCGCATGTTAAAAGCTTCACTTCAAAATGAAGCCATTCATTTAGGTGTTACAGATTTAAATGAAGACCAAGAACTTACTGTTCTTTCACGTGAAGTTAAACAACGCCGTGATTCTTTAAAAGAATTTAAAGAGGCAGCACGTGAAGATTTAGCAGCAAAAATCGAGCAAGAATTAACATACGTGAATGCCTATTTACCGGCGCAACTTACTGAGGAAGAGCTTAAACAAATTATATCTGAAACAGCTAAAATGATTAACGCAGAAAAACCATCTGACATGGGTAAGTTAATGGGTGCCGTTGTTCCTAAAACAAAAGGACGTACAGACGGTGCTTTAGTTAGTAAATTGGTTAAAGCTTATTTAAGCCAAGAATAAAACACACAATTATGTGTGTTTTTTTATTATTTGTAAATAATAAAAAAAGATTATTAGATTTAATTCTAATAATCTTTTTGTTTTTATTTTTTTGTAGCTTTTAATGGACCTGTCCAAGCTGTTAATCCACCTTCGAGTTGGTAAATTTTCTCGTATCCTTTACCGTAAAGAACTAAAGCAGCACGTTTGCTTACTTTTCCTTTTTCACAATATAAGAAAATAGGTAAATCCTTGCGTAATTTTCCAGGATTACGAGTTAAAATAGCAAAAGGAATGTTACGAGCACCGTTAATATGTCCTTGATCAAATTCTTCTTTCTTACGAAGGTCTATTAACTGTCCCTTACGCATTTGCTCTACAAACTCTGCTTCTGTTAAGTTTACCACACATTTTTTCGATTCACGACGCATAGTAATCCATAATCCAACGATCAATCCTAAAAGAATTGCACTAATAATTAATGGCCAATTCATCCACATAACCTCCTTTATTCGCAACACCTTTTATTTTACAGAATTTCAGATTAAAAATAAAGCCCTTTTAGAGAAGTATCGTCGTATCACGAGAAAAGACGAAAAGAAATAGAAAGATAGAGTGTTTTTTTTGTTCAATAGCGAGGGTGAAAAAGCTGATTTTAGGTCGAGAATAGGGAAAAATAGCTGTTTATAATAGACAATTTCTCCATTAATCGTTATAATTAAATACGGAAATGATTCTCATACTACTAAGGAGTAGTTTGTATAGTGTTCAAGGAGGATTTTTATGATTTCAAGTAACGATTTTAAAACAGGTATGACTATCGATTATGAAGGAAACTTATTCCAAATTATCGAATTCCAACACGTAAAACCAGGTAAAGGACAAGCTTTCGTACGTTCTAAATTACGTAACTTACGTTCTGGAGCTGTTATTGATAATACATTCAATGCAGGTGAAAAAGTTAAACGTGCACACGTTGAAAAATCAACAATGCAATTCTTATATTCAATGGGAGATGAGTATGTTTTCATGAACAATGAAACATATGAACAAATTGAATTAACGGCTGCTCAATTAGAGCAAGAGAAAAACTTCTTAGTTGATGGAATGGAAGTTAAAGTGATGAGCTACAACGGTGAAATCTTAGGAGTTGAAGTTCCTGAAAAAGTAACATTAGAAGTTGTAGAATGTGAGCCAGGTGTTAAAGGAAACACAGCTTCTAATGCAACTAAGAGTGCAACAGTTTCAACTGGATACTCTTTACAAGTTCCTTTATTCGTTGAAGTTGGAGATAAATTAATCATCAACACAAATGATGGACGTTACGTATCTCGCGGATAATTAATTTTTATTGTTTTTAATCAAGGTTATCAGTAATCATTAGTGCTTAAAACCATTGATATTACCATATTTAAAGCATCTTGATAGTCGCCGCTATTAAGGTGCTTTTTTATATTTATTTTTGATTTGCCATCCATTCTCATTGATGATGGCAAGGTTAATTGAATCTTTTATAAAATTTATCAACCGCATCTTCCTCCAATGTAGTTGTCATATGACTATAAATATTCATAGTAGTTCGAATATCACTATGACCTAATCGTTCTTGAATCACTTTTAAGTTTGCACCAGCTTCATGTAGCATAGTAGCATGTGTATGACGCAAATCATGGAAACTATAGCTGTATCCTAATTTTTAAAATAGATTAATAAAAAATGTTGAAAATCGTGTTGGATGAATAGGTGTACCATCTTCATTGCAACAAATAAAATTATGTTCTTGAAAATATAAATTTTCGTAGTAATCTTTTAAATTTTTAGATTTTAAATAATGATCTTGGAGTTCTTGTGCCAAACGACTCGTCATCATAAAATCACGAATACTCATTCTATTATTTTCAAAATCTATATCTTCCCAGGTAAGTGCTAACATTTCTCCTCGTCTAGCTCCTGAATGAAGGGCAATGATATAAGGAATAAAGTAGCGGGTATTTTTAATTGCTTTTTCAATTTCTATTAATTCATGTGGAGGGATTACTTTTAATTCTTTTTTTACCGTCTCTTTTTTATTTTTAAACTCTACTTGTGTCATGGGGTTATATTTTATAATGTTTTGTTTTAATGCTAATTTAAAAACATTATTAAGAATATTTTTGATTGCTTTAACTGTTCCAACATTAGAATTGCAATTAAACTGATTTTGTTTTTTTAGAAAATATTGCTGTAGCATCATAGGGGTTACTTTGTTGATTTTTACAACTCCTATGTCGTTTATGGTATGATTTTTATTAACGTTACTATATAGGGTAAGTGTTTCGGATTTAAGATAGGTTACGGCAACAGTTTCAAACCAATAGTCTATGAATTCTGATAAAGAATA
>NZ_JAGAVR010000090.1:0-2835 GCF_017941855.1 Turicibacter sp.
CGAAACACCCATCGTTTATTATCACGCAGATTTAACTCGTGCAAGAGTCGTCGCTGAACAATTACTCGATGGATTTAAAGGCTACCTGCATTGTGATGGTTATTCCGGATATAAGAACTTACCGAATATTGAATTAGTGGGATGTTGGGCGCATGCCCGTCGCAAGTTCAAGGATGTGCCAGGGAAGAATGGGAAAGCAAAACAAGCCATTGACTACTGTAACCAAATTTTTAAGATTGAACGAGAACTCCAGGAATTATCGCCTGAGGAGCGTTATGAGCAACGTCAGTTACAGGTCAAGCCAGTGATCGAAGCTTTTTATGACTTTCTAGGGAGCTTCATCCCCATGAAAGGTAAGTTACAAACTGCGGTTCACTATGTTTTAAATCAAAAGAAAGAACTGATGGCATTTTTGAAAGATGGACGATTAGAAGCATCGAATAATCGTGCCGAACGTACCATCAAAACCGTGGTTATTGGACGAAAAAACTACTTATTTTCAACAAGCTTATCAGGGGCTGAAGCCAATGCGATTATTTATAGCGTCATCGAAACGGCTAAGGAACATGGCTTAAATGTCTATAAGTATTTAACTTATTTATTTGAACACCTACCAAATGTTGAGTTTTTAATGAAACCCGAACTCTTGGAGGCCTTTTTACCCTGGGCAAAAAACGTTCAAGAACATTGTAAAGGAATCTAAAAGAAAAGAGACCTCATCTGTAATTCCAATATACAGGTGAGGTCTCCTTTTTTCTATACGTGTTATTATTACCCGCTTACTTTAAAAACGAGATTTAATAATCGTCGGGATCCAGCGATTGGTTACCGAAAAATTGTCTAACAGAGAGAGCTATTTAAAAAATGAGCCAAGTCCCCTATCGACCTGGCTCATTTTTTATTCTTAATTAATTGGCGTTAATTGAACTAAAACATCTGGATCAGTTGTAAATTCTGTTTTTACCATCATAATAATTTCGTTTGTTTGTTCTAATGTCGGTTCTGATTGAGATTCAGATAATTGTAAATGAACTTGAACAGTCTCCTCGTTTACTCGAACTAAAACATCTGAATATCCTTTTGCTTTAATCATTGATTCAAGAATACTTTCATGTTGTGCATCTTTATTAATTTTTTCTAAATTATCTTTTGCTTCACTTTTCTCTTCAGCATCAGCATCTTTGCTTGCAATAATAGCTGTTAAATCAGCTTGTAATTGGCTTTTAGCTTTAGCTGCCTCAGTTCTTTGCACTTGAATGGCACTAACCTCAGATGATGTTCCCGCTGTCTCTGTCTCATCATCTCCAGACTCTTGGTTTGAAACTAACTCACTTCCACTTTGAGCGTCTGTTGGATTAATCTCTAAATTTGCTTTTGGTAAAGTTGATGTTGATCCCACTTTATTTGTTGTTGAATCGTTGCTATCTCCAATACTAATATAAAATACAGTTAATAATACGAAAACTACAAATAATGCGGCTGTTACATATGAATTTTTGTTCATTTTAATTTCCCCCTAGTTCAGATGCATTTAATAATGAAATTTGATGAATTGGAACATCAAGCAACAAACTGATGGCATGCGTCACATCATAAGGTGCTTTAATCGTCCCTCGATAGACGATCACAACGCCATTTGAAACAGTATCTGTTTGACTTGAAACAAAGAGTGTCGTTGAAGAATCAGCAACCGATTTATATGAGATATTTATACTATCGACTGTTACTCCTTCTATTGAATCAAATAAAGCTGTGATCTGTTCTTTGTGTCTTGCCTCGACAGATGGTGCCGAAGATAAATGATTCCCAGACAGAGAGCTAAAATCATCTTTGAACAAGAATGACACCACTACGATGGCTCCAATCAACAGGATGATTCTAAATGGCCCTAGATCAGTCATTACCTTACGAATTGTTAAGCTTATTGACTCTGACTTTTCTGTCCGTTTCTTTTCCACATCTTCTACCCCCTATCTCACCTCATGTTAGATTCTAATTTAGTTGCCTCTTTTCATCGACCTCCCCTCTTAAAAACGACATCCTCCCGATTAAGACCTAATTTATTGAGTACGCACGTTTTTGCCTCCTCCTCAGTCTCAACCATTTCTAGCGTTAGCACTTCACTGAAATCAAATCCCACGATTTGAACTTGGCATCCACCTTCAGCTTGACGAACTAATGTTTCAATCTCAGCCATCGTTACTTTCGATAAATCAATTTCAACTAGCCCTTGGTAATACTGAATGGATTGATCAAATTCCTCTTCATTGATAAATGAAATCGAATCAATGAATGAACTAACTTCATTATTCATTATACTAATCACCGGCTTTAAAATGATAACTATGATAAAAAAGTGAAGATAAAATGTAATTATTTTCTTATAGGAAGCCGGAATAACCAATAAATTGACAATAGCTATCAAAAAAAACATAGCGATTATTTGCTTTGCGTATTCATATAGCATATCTTTTCCCATCTCCTCAAAACTTGTCACCTAGAATTAGTTAGTTAGTAGCATCATATTTGAACTATATAGAATAATGAAGAATGTAAAGATAAACATGACGCCAATAATAATCATAATGACGAGCAAATTCATCATCCCTGTATTAAAGACATCTAAAATTTTAATATAATCTTTACTAATAATCGGTTGAATCACCGCTCCTAATAAACGAAATAAAATTAGGCTAACACCCACCTTTATCACTGGGAATGCCACAACGATGACTAAAGTAATCACACTAAGTAGCCCAACACTATTTCTTAAAATGGATAACGTTGAAACAACTGAGACAACCGTATCTGTAAAACGCGTTCCGATCACAGGGA
>NZ_JAGAVR010000091.1:0-5743 GCF_017941855.1 Turicibacter sp.
TCAGATTATAGATTCAGCAGGTGCTTTATTAGGCGAAGAAAAAACAATTACTCCAGGAGAAACTGTGATATTCAAGGAGATTCCTTGGGACAGTGGTACAGTTTTAATTCAAGCAAAGGCAACAATAGACGGAGTTTATGAATTCAAAGTCATAAATGAAAAAGTAGTGGATTAAAATTATATCTTAAATAAAATTCGATATAACTAAAGAAGATGATTGTAGTGATTAACACAATCATCTTTTTTAGTTGTTGAAATAATACAAGAATTATCAAAATTGATAATTCTTCATTACACAAAAGCAGGAGTTCTTGTTCTAATCGCTTCAACAGAACAATCCGTGTAATTAGCCTGAGACAATACATAAGCTCTTTCTAACTTAATAGATTCTCGTTCAGACTTGAATATTTCGATAAATTTGAACCAATAGAGGTAATTTTGTAAATGTTTAGTTGCAACTCCTTTAAAATCGCTCATAAAAGCTTTTAATCGACTATGAAGGGAGTTGATATGTTGGATATGATAAATATCTTTTTTTCGCTTTCCTGACGCTATTTTAATGTGATTAAGATGTAATTCCTCTGATAAAGTCGAATAACCATGAGCGCTGTCTGTGCATAAAGTTGAGTTCGCTGAAATATAACCTTCATAGAATCGTTTAAGAGCTGGATATTCTAATCGACCTGTACAAATTAACCCCATTTTAAGATTCCCTAAACGGTCTAAAGCTGTTCCAACTGCCACTTGTTCATGAGATAATCCACGTTTCTTTTTCTTAGTTTGTTTAGTCGTTCGACCAGTTGAAGTACGAACGCCTTTTTTATAACTTCTAACCTTTGTAAAATTTCCTTTTCGGTTATATCTGAAGAATGTTTCGTCAGCTTCAATAAGTCCTTCTAAATCTCCAACACCTACTGCTGTCGCTAACGCATCTAAAATTTTGTGTCGCCAAAAAAATGAAGTAGCGATATTTATCTTACACTCCTCAGCACATTTACGAATCGTATACCCAGACAACATACATTTCAGATATTGAAGCCAAAGTTTCGGTGATTTTTTAGAATGACAAGAAGGGGTAGCGGTCTGGTCACTAAAAGATTTATGACAATGACGACATAGATAACGTTGAAGCCCTTTTTTAGTTCCATTTTTTACAACGTGAGTTCCATGACAAAAAGGACAAGTATATTGCCCTTTAGAATAACGAGTTTCTTTAACCTCCCTTTGTAGGTTATCTATGTGAAAATTAATATGATTGAGTTCAACAAATTGTGCAACCTCTTCAAATTCATCTTGTGATAATTTAGGAATTAAAGCTAATACTTTTTCTTTAATTGTCTTTTTCTTTTTCGCCATAAAACTTACCACCTAAACAAATGTTTGTACATTCATTATACTACACCAAGTGAAATGAGTTATGCAAAAATTTTGTATTATCAACACTTGTTTAAAACAGACCCTAAGAAAAAAAAGAGGGATTTATCATGAACATTAAAATAATTACATTTATTATTTTTATATTAAGCTTAATTTGTTTAATTACTGACATGAATTTATTTTATAATTTGGCTATATTTGTAGATGAATTCAATACATCACCTGATATAGTTTATGGTGGGGATTTCTGGTTGCTTATGAATTGGGTAAAACTCGGTCTTACTGCCTTAATCATTCTTTTATCAGGGATTAGCCTATTTAAGATTAAACATAAATAAGTAAAAATGAGAGAGAATTGGATTTGACATTCTCCCTCTTTTTTTTATTTCCTAACACAGCTTTTTATTAAATCTCTTCATAAATTTTCGCATGAAATGATTTAACTTGTTCCTTGAGTTTCTTATTTTCTGCTTCTAACCGCTTAATACGGATTTTAAGGGATTCAATGATCGCATCTTTGGTTTCATCTGTCCGTACTCTTTTGATTTGTTTCGGAGTAGGTGATTGTTCTTGTTGAGTTCTCAATCGCTCTATTCGTTCACGAATGGTGTCATGATTATAGAGAGTGGCTTTGCTAACTCCAGATTCTTTAGCCACACTATTAAAGTTAATAGGTTCTTGAGCTAATAGAAGCCGTTTAATGGCTTTGTCAACTCGTTCATTAGTCTTTTTTCGTCTTTGTTCATGAACCTGTTGTAAATGGGTTTTACGGTCATAATCAGACATTTGATTCACCTCGTTTTCGTTTTAATCGTTCCAAGTTACCAAAAATGATTTCACCTTTTTGTAGGGTGCTTAAAATGGATTGATAAATTTCCAAATTTTTTTGATTTTTTTCCCTAATGTCATCTCGCCCATATTGCTCGGCATAATCAATAGACCTTGACGTGGTTTTAACTAAGAGCTCATATTTTTGAGTATCATCTTCTGAGAACCCGATCGCTAAATGATTACAAGGTTTTCCTCCATTACACGTTAGGCAAGGTGGTTCATCCATATGTGGGCAATCTCCTTTAATTCGAGCATGACAAGTTCCATATGGATTATCCATAGCAGTTAGCTTGTGATCTCGATAAAGAGTTTCTAAAATATCTTCAGGAATATCGTCGCCTGCTTGATATTCAACAATTTGATTACCGTTATCAAAACTAAAGACTCCTTGTTTCATAACTTCATCAAAAGCTTTTCTCTTAGTATCATCTAATAACTTAGCGTAAGTTAGTGTCATTTCTGGTGATGCATGTCCTAACAATTCCTGAACCACTAAAATATCTGCTCCGCCATTCAACATCTTTACACCATATGTATGTCTAAATTGATGCATGGTAAAATGAAAAATCTCTCCATTTTCATCTTTGATTTTGAATTTATGAGCGAATTGATTTAATTTTTCTCGAACCCACCCCTGTGAATAAGGGTATCCTTTTCTTGAACCATGGTAGCGAACGAAAATTAAATTTTCGGGATTATTATCTTGATTACTTAACTCTTTAGATTGTTTAATTTCGACAGCTAACAGATTAGCCAATTCATCGTCAATAGGGATTCGATGACCTTCTAATTTAACTTTTTGAATGTCAGTTTGAATATAATATTTCTCTTTTAATCGAATTAAGCAACCGTCAGCCAATTTTAAAACATCACAGATTCTCAAACCTGACCTAAAAGCCACATAAACAACGGGAACAATATCTGGATGCAAGTCGTTAATGTGTTCAAATAATTGGTCTAAGACGAAATCAGGGATATAATCGACTTTATCTGCCGACTTTTTAGGAAGTTTCGGTTTATCCTCACGATAGATTAATTTTTGAATAGGATTCATCGGAGCAATTTCATAATCGTATCGTTGAATGTCTGATAAAAAAGTTTCAATTATCCCCAATGACTTCCTAATGTAACTTGTGGCATTCGCATTTTTCCTCGTTAATTGGTTTTGAGCGTATTCATTGAGATAAGCAATAAATTGTTGAACATGTCCCCGATTCAACCCTTTTAAATCATTCCAAGTAGGCTCTAACTCATTAATAAAATTTAAAAATGAGCAAATTGGTTTTGAGTAGTTTTGTGCTGTACCAATAGAGAAATTATTTCGGCTTAACAAGCGTTGTTTATAATATTTTTTAACTTCATTTCTTAAAATAAGATTAGAAATATTGCTAAAATCAATATAAAAATGAGTTTTACTTTTATTAAATTCCATTCCATATTTCTGATTTAAAATTCGCACATCCCAACTATCTTTTTCCCATTCATCGCGAGTATCTCTCAGATTGAAGTAGGTATCATACATACTTCTTAAAGTATTAGCTAATGCTGTCTTATTTTTATATTCCCCTTGAATCGTTTGTTGTGTAGCCATCGTTTTAACACCTTCACTATTTAGATAAAACAACCATTCTTTTTCAGCTTTTTCAATCTCCAAATCAAATAGTGTGTTTAATGAAGCATATTTTTCATTCAAAAAGGTGAATAGTTTTTTCAAATTTTGTTGTTGACTATTTAACCAATAAGATAGAGTCCACTTATCTTGGAAAATAAGGTGATGTATCAGATATTTAAACTCCATTTTTAAATGTTTGTTTTCAATGGTGAAATGAAATTCTTTCCTCTTTCCTTTTTGGTATTCTGTTCCCTGAGATTGAAATTGCTTGATACTAAAAAAGAAATCAACATTCCAAATATCATTATCTAAAAAATAATTTGTTTCAATGTATTCAGTCGTCACCGTTCCATCAGGGTGGACTGTTTTTTCAGGGTAAAATTTCAATGTTTCGATGAGTAAACTCTGGGGATTTAACTCTTCTTCTGGATGTAGTAACTGTAATGCTGTTGCCATTAAATCACCGCCTATTGTGGGTTTCTATCAAGTTTAAATGCGTGTTGAGCCTTTTCCCATTCGGCTCGAATTTCTTCATCGGTCTGATGCACATAAATGTCCATGGTTGTTTGAATCTGAGCATGACCTAATCGTTCTTGAACCAATTTAACATCTTTCGTTGTTTGATAATAGATTGAGGCATGGGTATGTCGTAAGAGGTGGGGATGAGCATCAATCCCTGTCTTTTGTTTAAGACGTTTAAAGAGGGATTGAACATCTGTATATTCTAAGGGTTCCCCTTTATTTGCTCCTTTTAACTTAACGAATAGGAAATTAGTATCAGTCTCTAATTCGTCAATTACCTCATAAAGATAGTCATCATATAAATTCATCAAGTCAGATGAGATTTCAATCTTTCGTTCATTTGTTTTGAGTTTAGCCCCATTTTCTAATTCGCCACGGTCCACTAATTGAATATGATAACCCACTCGATAGTCTCGTTTAAAATCAGCAATATGGAGTGATAAGACTTCTCCAATTCTTAAACCCGTCTCAAATAAAACATTCAATAACAATTCATCCCGAATGTTCGAAGTGGCTTGAACTAATTGAGCCACTTGTTCTTTTGTTAAAGTTTTTAATTTCGTCTTAGGTTCCTTTACCTTTAACAGATTCTTCGTCACAGGATTTCCTTTTGTAATATGATGCAAGAATCCCTTATATCGTTTCCCATTTCCCACATAGATCTGTTTCATTAACTTATCCGCAATATCCGTTGGGAGTTCGTCATTTCGATAGAGATAATCATAAAAATTAGTGACCACTGTAATCGTGAGATTCACTGTCTTTGCTGTTAGTTTAGAGGTCGTAGGTGAGGCGATAATGACTTTTGAATTACGATAGGGATTCTGCAACCAAGCCACAAACTCTACCATTCCTTGTAGAGTAATTTTTTTATAATCCTTTTCCGTCTCTTCTAAAAAGGTAAAATAGTGTTTCAAACCATAACAGTAAGTCTTTAACGTATTATGGCTTTTACCTGTTTGGTCTAAATACTTGAGATATTTCACAACAGGAGTGACAGGTATACCTTCTGAATCAACTAAGAGGTACTTTCGTTGACCCTTCACTTTTACTTCTTGCACATACATGATGTCGCATCCTTTCACACGCTCTTGATTAACTTAATCTTAGTTTTCCCTTATCTCTATATTTAATACATATTAAACTCATCTATTTTAACTTTGTTAATCTTTCTAATCAAAATAAAAATAGAGGATATATGTCTCATACTGAACATAGTATCCTCTATTAATTATAGTATTGTTAACTATAGGATGGGCTTTTTTTATATTCATAAGATAAGCCCCTACTTACATATAATGAGATGTACTGTATTCAAACTAGGGGAGGCGCTTAAATGTGAAGCAAAAGGTGAAAGAAATGGTGGACGCCATTTATCCGACGTTAGTTGAAATTCGACGA
>NZ_JAGAVR010000092.1:0-5401 GCF_017941855.1 Turicibacter sp.
ATAAAAAAACTCCCTCACGCACACGAGGGAGTTTTTTATGATCTTAAAAATAGTCCTTTACTAAAACAGAAATAAGGACTAAATTAAAATTTTAGAATAGAAAAAGTTTTCTTCGCATAAAAAAATCCCTTAAAAGATAAACAACAGTTTCAGTTTTGGGGTTGAAAAAATTAAATTACAATTATTTTTACTGTAAATAATGATTGTAAAATTTAAACTAATTAATCAGCTATTTTTTAAACTGAATATTTTTAAAATTTACAACAAAAAATGCAGGAATTAACTCCCTGCATTTTTGTTAGGTTTCATATCACCAGAATTGGTTCTTGCTAAGAAAAATAATAAAGCGGACAGATATATTGTCCCCTTTATTTAAGTTCCCCAATAAACCTCTTATATCAAATAGACCTTACTGTAATGATACATTATAGAAAATATCAATACTATTCTAAAACAGAGTCTTAGTTTAACAAGCCTTATTCCATTTATTTCAGTAGTCAGTGTTGCTATTTCTTGACGATTCATTAAATATAATTAAGTCTTCAGCGTAAGGAAGCGTTTCTATCCAAGTGAGCATTTTCTTCCATTCAGGTGTTGATTGGTGTTTGCAATAATATTGATAAATAGTTCTTAATTCTGCATAAGTTAAAATAATGATTTTTGTTTGTAAAAAACCTTCTGGTAACAAGGTTTTAGCTTTTCTTGCTAAAGAAATTTTTTCCTTTATATTTTCAGTGGTACTCCACTCTAAACGAATTTCATTTAAAGCTTCAATAATCCCCCTCATTAGAGGTTCATCCTTTATATCGTAAGAAAATTGTTCTAAGCAAAGGGGTTCTGGTTGAAAAATGGATGCCTTAAATGTTGAACAGGAATTCTCAAAATCTTGTTTGTATTTGCTTAATTCATTCCACCAATAAATTGGCATAGTAATCGTCACCCAAACAATGATTTGATTCATAAATTTAGCTTGCTTCAAATCTAAAGTTAGTAAAGATTGAGTTAATTCCCTATCTCTCACTCCTAAAATAAATTCGCCTTCTTCATTGATGTAAGAGTCTGAACGTTTTTTTGTTAAAGGGTAAAAAATCCCATTAATTGCTGGTTCAAACCCAGCTATTTGTAAGGTTTCTATTCTCATTACTATCACACTCCTATATTTTTTTGAAAATATTTTTATTTTATAAAAACTTAGAATGAAATATAAAAAAAGCTACGTTAGATAATATTTAGAATGAAGATAATAAGGGACATGTGGCTTTATATTGAATGGATGGTAAAAAAAGGTTATAATAAAGTGAGAATTGACAAGAGATGTAAAGGGAGAGATATTAATTGGAATCTTTATTTGAAAATCAGACTACGTTAAATAAATTAGTTACAATCGAACTATCTAAAGCGTCAAATAAACCATATTTAAGAATTATAGTGTTATTTGCAATATTTGTATATTCGTATTCATCTCTCAGATTTTATTTATTTGGGGATTATATTAATTTTATAGTTTATTGTATTGGTGTTTTTGTTTTATTACTCTGTTTCTTTAATTTTTGGAAAATTCAAGGTATAAAATCTTATAAGAAACAAAGTAATTTATATGGGAATAAGGACCCTCAGTTCAATATAGTTGTCTATGAAGACTATATTGAATTGAATGAAAAAAATTCTATAGACGATGAAAACAGTTTATCCTTCAAAAGTGAACTTGAAACCAAAGCATATCACGAGCAAATTACTGTAGTATATAAAATGAAAAATGTTTTTGTAATAGTTTATGGGAATAAAATATGTTTTCCAATTGATAGGACTAAATTTACAACTGGAACACCTGAAGCATTTGAACAATTTCTTTTGAAAAAAGGTATAAAAGTGAAGCGAAAAATACTCTAAACTTTAGTCAGTGATTAGACTACTACTTAAAATTAAATAATTGAAAGCATATAAAAAATAGGCTCTTAACTTGCCTATTTTTTTATATGCTTTTTTGGATTGAGCGATTGATTTTAGCATAGAATATCAACATTTACCTAAAACAGAGCCAAATAAAAAAGAGAGGCTAAAAGTTTAACACTGAATATAGTGCATACTTTCAGACCCTCTTTTTTGATTTATGTAAGTAGGTCATAATTTTTCACATAGAGCAACTATCTAAATCATGTAGTTTTAAGATTATAGTATTTAATCTAACATAGCCGAATTAATTCAATTCAATTGACTTTCTATTTTCAACATCAACTAAATCCTCGTATTCAATTTGGAGTTCTACTATATCCAAATCAGTTAGGAAAATATACTCACTATAACAATATACATTTTCCCCTTTAGGCTCCCCCTCGTTCATTCCCAATTCATCTAAGTATAAAATTCCACTGCCATTTTCAAACGTTTCAAGCTTTGATAACTGAAATATAGGAAGTTTCCCTTGATTAGAATACATTCTTAGATACCACACATTTTGATTTTCAAAAGTTTTATCTGTTATATTAACTTTATTTGAAGAAACTTGTGTTGTTATCCGAACATTATATTCAGAAAATTCTTCCATGCTATTGATAGATGTAATGAAATCTTTATAATCTAAAACCTCTCCTTCATTTAATTCAGCGGTTACGATATTCGTAAGGTAATCATCGACCTCAAATACTTTGATAGTTGGTTCTGCCTCGACTAAGTCACTCGTTTGTTCTTCAATGATCTCATCATTCATTGAGAATGAGTTTTCTTGAGCCTTACAAGCACTTAAAAGCGATACAGTCGATAGAAATAAGATAGCTAAATATTTATTCAAAAAGAATACCCCCTTATATAAAAATTCAGTATTATTATATAATGTTATCCATTTTTTAACAATTTATTTTGGTGTAATGTTATTGACTTCATTTTTAAAAGAATTTTTAGATTGATATATTGATTTTTTCACTATATTAGGCTGTTGTGTCGATAAATAAAAAAATACGCTATGTTGGATAATTTTATTGATATGTTAAATAGTCATCTCTAAATATGGTGAGCTAATACTAAATGAATATTCGAGGTGATTTTATATCAGCGTTGACTGATATAAAATCTGTCCTCATTATAAAAGTCACAACCTCTGTAAATATGGGGCTTCATCAGGAAAACAACGTTACAAATGTAGGTCTTGTCTTCGAACGCTTACAGAATTTTCAAAATGAATTCTATCAGGGTTTAAACTACCTTTGCAATAGTGATTAGAGTATGCCAAATGTATGATTTTAGACTTTAGTGTTCGACGTAACGCATAGCATATAGATGGATGTGTAAAAATATTTTTTATATGCGTCATCGAATTTTAGATACCATTCGTTTATATATTGGTGACTAAAATATCAACAAGAATGTTTACCTTTTTATTCCAAATAAGTTATGATATACTATTCAAAAAGAATCTTAGTTAAGGGGAAAGAATGTATGAAAAAATCTTTTTTGATTCGTAATTTTCGCATAAGCATCAGTTCATTTGTCATAGGTATTTTGATTATCTTATTTTCTAATCCACTTGCTCAGTTTTTTTATACACAAGTAGAACGAAATGGAACAATCACGACAACCTATACCGATGAAACAAATGCTTTTAGGCTAATGATTAATTTTAATGTAATCGGCGCAATTATAAGTATTGCTGGTGTAAATAGTTTAATATTGAGTGGATACTTATACTATAAAGATTTAGAAGTTAGAAATGAATAATCAAAAAAAGAAGAGGATGACGACTTTCTCTTCTTTTTTGATTATTTTAACAACAAAATTATCTAACAGAGTTTTCAAGAAAATTTGGATTCAATTCGATTACTTTTCAGAAGCAATGCTTTTGTCTAACGATGCTATTTTATTTAATCTTATCTGATACTTATCTTCACTATTAAACCTATCGACACTTAATTCAAGTATCCTAATCTCATTTTCTTTTTGTCGTTTTTTACGATAGATTAAAATCAATCTATCATAGGGTTCTTTATTTTTATATTGTAAAGCTATACAATGCTCATAGATATTGATTGCCTCTTCATATAACTCTAATGATTCATACTCCTTAGCTTGTTCTATAAGAGATTCTAATTCTGCATCCAAATATGAATGATTTAATGATGTATGTAAATCCTTAGGAGCGTCTATTTGTTTAATAGATAATTCTTGTTTGATAGTTTCGATGCCTCGGCAATACTTATAAACTTCATGACAAACATAACAATCATCTTCTGCTAAGTGACTATCATATTCAAGTTTTAAATACTTTTTCAAAATCGGAAGTTTATGCCATTTGACTTCCTTCATTTTTTGACGAGCTAATCGTAATGTGTCAACATAAATAAATGTTCTTCCTGGTAGATTTAGTCTCTTTATGCTCTCAATTAAGAAGCCTAAATCAAAAGAAGCATTATGAGCTACGATAATATCCTCACCAATAAAATCAAGTAATTGGGGTAATAAATCCTCTAATGTTGGAGCTGATTGACAATCTTCAATAGTAATTGAAGTTAACTCTGTTACCTTTGAAGGAATAGTTTTAGCATTCACAAATGATACAAATGTGCTAACCTTCACATCATTTCGATAACGAATAGCTGCCATTTGAATAATGTCACATTCTTTGGGATTAAGACCATTGGTTTCAAAATCTATGACCACATAATCAGATGGGTATTCGCATTCTTTTGTAATTTCAAATGTTCTTGAGGGTATCATAATCAAAAATTCTCTCCCTATTTGATTGATTGCACTATTTAAAATAAATAATATCCTTAATTGTAAAGACCTTATCCGTCACCCCTAAACGTTGAGCAGGTGTTTTTTCCTCACCATAACGTTTAGTAGGTAAACAGAAGTTATAATACACTCTTAAAATCGTAATTAAATATTGAGCATATTTAGGATTATAATTAGAATAAACGTAAGATTTACCATCACCACGTGCGGTGGTTAGTGGACGTTCTAATACTGAAATACTACGGTGAATTTTTTGAAAGAAATTATCGATTGAACGAGTGTTTATTTGGGATAATACTTTTGCTGACTCTTCAATTTCCATATCTCGAATATCTGTTAAACAGGTCAAATAACGATTACCTTCATCCTTAGCCGGATAAGGGAATTCAATCGGATTAACTCCCTTGTAAGGATAGAAAACTCCATCAATGGCTTTTTCTTCATAAAAATCATGATACGCCAGTTCCTCTTCTAAATAAGCTCGAACTTGTTCACCAATTTTTAAATCATCATAACCCCAATCTTTAGCCCATTTTTTTAATTCATTAAAATGTTTATAATAAGCCGATACAGCTTGTTCTTTTGTTAAAGTTTTATCAACCTGACAGGCTATTATATGAGCCATTTTAGATTTAATTTCATCTGAAAAAATTCGATGAATAGCATTTTGAAT
>NZ_JAGAVR010000093.1:0-3215 GCF_017941855.1 Turicibacter sp.
CATTCTTCCATAGCCTTCATGACTTGTAGCCATCCTTTTTCAGCACTATTTAGTTTCCCCCACGCAACAGGCGATGCTCCCTTGGCTGTTAAATAACTCGTTACTTCAATGATACTATCAGCATCTAAATCAGGTAATGCTCCATTATTTTTTGTTGATACCACCATCGGAATATTTTTATTATTATAGATGGCATTAATACATTCGCAGGCAGCATCGCTATAATCTGTTCCTCCGCGTTGTGTGAGTTGTTCTGGCTTATAATTAAGAGTTGGATCTTTATATAATTCAAATAGTTCCGCTTCTGTCTTCTTAACTTGTTCTCCTCGTGTACCTATCCCATGATACTCTTCTAATCCATGCTTTAACATTTCATCTTGTAAATAATAATACCGATGATATCCACATGGAATGACTTTCATTTGTTCTAATTGTTCTCTCACAAAATCAACTTTAAAAATATTAGTAGGGGTTCCATCATCTTTAGTATACATGGCATCAATAATATCCTCTGTAATGTCTTTTCCTGTTTTATCAAATACTTTATGCCAGTGAAAATGATTTAAACCAGCAAATTGATAAATTAATTCTTCCCCATTTATCGAAAGCATTTCAGGTTCTTTCATCATCGAGTTCACGGGTACATTACATAAACCAATGCATTTTTCCCATTTTCCATATTTGATCACTGTTTCCGTAATCATCCCACTTGGATTTGTAAAATTAATTAACCAGGCATCTGGACATAACTCTTTCATATCCTCTACGATATCTAAAATAACCGGAACTGTTCGGAAGGCTTTCATCATTCCCCCAGCCCCATTCGTTTCCTGACCAAGCATGCCATAAGAAAATGGAATTCGCTCATCTTTAATGCGTGCATTTAATAATCCTACTCTAAATTGAGTTGTAACAAAATCTGCATCAATTAATGCTTCACGACGATCAAGAGTTAAATAAACTTTTACATCATACGGTGATGCATCCCACATTCTTTGTGCCATTTGTCCAACAATCTCTAATTTTTCTTTTCCCTCTTCTACGTCGACTAACCAAAACTCTTTAATCGGACACTCTTCATATCGTTTGATAAATCCTTCCATTAATTCAGGAGTATAGCTACTTCCTCCCCCAATTGTTACAATTTTAATGCCATCCCTTTTCACTTTCATCTACCTCCAAATGAACTTATAAGAATCTGTTAAGAAATTACCTTTACTAATCAGGAAACATAAAGGTGGCTCTCATGATCTTCAATTAAGATAAATATTCTTTTTCTACCTAGACCTAAAAAGATAGTTCCTCTAATTATAATCAACCTTAGAAATCAAACTTGCTAACATAAATCAATAGAATTTTAGAAAAAAATTAACTTTTTTTAATCGTTGAAAAAAAGCACGACGAAAAGACACTCTTAGAAGTGTCTTTTTGAAATTTATGGATAATGAGGATCAATTTAGTTTTGATAAACTTCCATCACTCGTGCATAATACATTCTTAAAAATTTATTTAATCCTGCTATTTTAACTAACTTTTTATTTTTTCCTTCAGCTTCTTTTTTGAGCATATATTCGTACACTGCGTTATCTTCTTTAGGTTTTGATGATTTTAGAGCCATCATCACTTCATAACCACATTTCCTTAAACTTTTGGATCCTCGCTTAGAGATATGCCGATTTGTTCCTTCAAATTGACCAGATTGATAAGGTGGCGCATCAATTCCTGCATAGGCAATTAAACTTTTTGAATCTTTAAATCGTCTCACATCTCCTATTTCAGCGATTAAACGGGGAGCTAATTTATCTCCTACACCTTTCATCTTTTTAACCACCTCATATTCAGGAAGTTCTTTAGCCAACTCATTCATTTGTGTTATAATGTCTATAGTTGCCTCTTCCGTCGAACGAAGGAGGGTGACACAGTGTTTAACCGAGAGGGCTGCAACCTGATTATTCGGTTCAAACGTGACGCACTCATGAGCCAGCTGATAGATACTCTGTGCGATCTGGGCACCTTTACGGTGTCCTTTTTTTGCGGCCAATTTAATAAATTTAGTTGAGAATTTTTTCTCGCTCATTTCTCGAACTAACGACGCACATGGATACAGTTCATAAAAATCCAATAATAGTGCCCAGTAATGACCTTTCAAAATCTTTTCAAGGCCTGGAAATGTACGTTCTATTAAATTAGATAACTGTACCTTTAGTTTAATTTTAGCTGCCAGAAATGAATTGTATTCTCGTGATAGAAATTGTAAGTCCAGATAAACTTGATCAGTTGTTGAATGTTCTTGTAATAGCCACCATTTCTCCGTTCCATATCGAGAAAGTTTCAAGGCATCTTTTCGATCGGTTTTCCCTTTTCGAATCTCTGCATCAAAATATTTTTTGATGAGTAAAGGATTCGCTACATGAACAAAATAGCCTTGTTTTTGAAGTTCATTTAATAAACCTAAGTGATAAATCCCTGTGGCCTCCATAATAAACTTGACTTGATCTTTAGGATAGTCTTTGATTAAATCCCATAGTTTCTCAAGTCCGTGTTTTGAATGTTCAATATCAAAAGGTGTTTGTAAGATTTCACCCATCACATTGATGATAGCCACGGTGCTTTTTCGTTTTGAGACATCAATTCCAATCGAAATCATTTAATCACCTTTCCTTTATATTCTTTTATGATAGGTTCCCATCTCTATTGATTCACCTCATTTTGGTTCGTTACACGGTAGCTTAGTACCAACTTGCTTAATCGAATGTTGAATGAATAGAGTGGGGTAACACTTTTTGTTCCGGATGTTAAAACCCTAAAAGCTCTCCGTTACCCCATCACCTCTTAATCATAAAAAATAAAACTCATAGAATCCACACACAAATACTGGTGTATTTCCTACGAGTTTTATAGTACCAAAAGCTTTATGGATCCTCAAGCGAGAAAACTAAAATTGATCCAAATCAACTCTCACTTTTTGAGGATCCTCATTTAGAAAACCACGAAACAAAGACTGAACCCACAGAAGAAATCACGTATCGTCGACGTAAGGCATCCGGTCGTAAAGCCGAGTTAACCAAAGATTTACCCGTTGAAGAAATTCACTGTGAGTTATATGGTGAAGATTGCCAATGTGAGTCTTGTGGTGAAAAGATGAAACCGATAGGAAAGAAAATTATTCGTGAAGAGGTTTGTTTTATCCCAGCCAAGTTATATAAAAAAGTGTA
>NZ_JAGAVR010000094.1:0-5550 GCF_017941855.1 Turicibacter sp.
AGTGACAGATAGTTTACCAGCTATCGCGATTGGAATGGAGAAATCGACGCGTAATTTATTACAGGACAAACCACGTCATCAAAAAGAATCGATTTTGGATAAAGACACCATGATTCAAATCGGATGGCAAGGGGCTTTAATCGCGGTGTTTACGATGATTGCTTACTTCATTGGACTTCAGGAAAGTCATGGATTGGCAGCAACACTTGCATTTGCAACGCTTTGCTTAGCGCGTTTATTCCACGGATTTAACTGTCGTGGACGTGAGTCAATCTTCAAACTTGGATTGTTTACTAACAAGTATAGTATCGGGGCATTCGTTATTGGATTTGGGCTATTAAATTTAATCTTATTAAATTCAGCTTTAAATTCATTATTTATGGTCACTGACATTACGTTATCTCAACTTGGAATCATCTACATCCTTGGATTTATGCCAACGTTAATGATTCAAATTGTGAGATTATTTAAACGATAAAAACATCATGCAGGAATGTATTACATATCATATTAGTAGCGTGACAGGCGGGGATAAGGTTTCGTTACATTTAAAAGGTGATTCTTTCTAGGAATCACCTTTTTGTTCCTTATTATCATAGTATTTTGAAAAAAATGTAGCGAATCAGGTATCTTTTAACTGAAAAATCCATATAATGTATTAGATGCGTGAAAGGTATGGTTTCACCAATAAAACAAATTCCTGAGCAGAATTTAATAAAAAAACAGCCATTTGGCTGTTTTTTTATGATTAGATGTTTAATTGTTTATGTTTCTTCGTTTTTCCATTATTTAATATATTTTTATACTGATGATGCTATAAGGGTGAGATCAGGTAAGGGGGAATTTTGATGTACGATCCATTTTTTTCACTAGTTGATAACTAAGTACGAAACTCGAAGAGTGAGTCTTAGCTCTCCTCAATGGATGGGGTAATTTTTTATTATGATCTTTTGTATCATGATTGGGATGTTTATTTATTCAGGTATTCATTATGCGAAGGATAAATCGAAGCCAATTCAAACGGAAAGTGCGGGGCCCCCATCCTGCAAAGTAGGTTTTATCCGCTAATGGGGGAATTGTGGTAGCGAATCGGACGAATATTTCGAGGCATCATCATTCAATGAATGACAATATACATCACTCAACTTCTACGACATATGATGTTACTTTTGAATTTATAACCGGACAACGGATGGAACTTCGTGTTCCTTCCAATCAATATGGATATATGATTGAGGGAGATGAGGGATTATTACAATTTCAAGGACACTTATTTGTTTCTTTTGAACGGACTCCAAAAGTATAAAAAAACAGCCATTTCGGCTGTTTTTTATAATCTTTTGGTTCTTTCAAAGGACAGGAAGGCACGGTCTTGGTAGTAAAGAACTCCTTCATCTCCTTCTATAAAGAAGGTAAAGTATTCGTATGGGACTTCAAGTTCGAGTTGGCTTCCATCTTGAATTTCGAAGGTGACGAAGTACGAAGGTGATTTAGGGGCATTTTTAAAGAGATGATGCGGATGGTGGCGACGTTTAGTCACGACAAAGCTTTCTACTTGCTTTATTTTAGGAGGTTTTTTCATACCGTTATTCTCCTTTTTGACTTAATATATGTGTAGTGTTTCGTAAAAAGACTATTTTTATAACAGGTTTTTGGATGAATGTGTCATATTCGGTATCGTTTTTTGAATAAAATGAGATATAAGACGTTGTAATTTGTTTGAAATAAAAATATTTTATAACTTCTAAAGTTAGTTTGTAGGAATGTGATGAGTCAGGGTTGTAAAGATAGAAAAGGGGGAATCTTTTTATGTTACCTGAAGAGAAAGAAGCTTTTTTAAATGAATTTAAGGTGAATATCAGGAAGCGCAGTATTTTTACAGTGCGAAACATGTTGGTGGACGTTTTGACGTTGTGTCCAGACGATGCCGACTTTTTAATCACATGCTACGATTTAGTTAAAAATGATTCACTTATCTTCCAGCGCCATAATTATGAGATTTTAGATTATGATGTGAATCATTGGAGTGAAGAGGGCTATGCGAAACTTAAGAAGACGCTTGAGATGAATTTTTCGCGTAAGAGATATCATTTATGTTTAGATTTGGCGATTCATTTTTATGCGTTGACGCAGGTTGTGGAAGAAGTTGAGGTAGAGGAGGAGCTAGAGGAAGAGGATGAAAAGTCGAAAAAGAAACGCCAAAAGCGAGAAAAGAAAAAACGGGAGCATCGCCATCACTGGAAAAATGATCATGAGAAGTATATGTTAACAGGGGTTGGAACGACGGCCATTTTACTTCTTGGAATGGTGATTCAGTTAATGGTGAGTGGAGAATAAAGAATAAAAAGGATATGAACCGGTGTATCTATTACAGGATTATGTGAAGTTAGCAAGTGATGCTCATGAGAATATTTATGGTTATTATAAGGATAGTGAAACGATAAGTCATCAACATGATATGATTCATGAAACAATAGAAGGCTTATAGCCAAATAGAAGATTTTTCTGATATATATAGTCAATGATTCATACGATTTAAGTTTAATGAGATTGCAAAAAAAGTCATAGTGAAGTCAAAAAATGATTTCACTATGGCTTTTTTTTATACCATCAATTTAATACATGAAACTGATCTGTGATTTTACTCGATGCGATGAAATCAGGAATCAATTAATTTTAAATAAATATAAGAAAAATCTGGTTTTAGGTTTGAAATAGCTATCATTAGAAAAATATAGAATAAATAAAAGTTGCTTGAATCGGTCGTTCTTGAATGTGTCGAAATAAGTCGTGAAATGACCGAAGGGGGAAAAGAAAAGGTGCTATAATGGTTTTGTTTTTGAAGAAATAGTTTTTTGTGTGAAGTCGAATTAATAAATAGAAGGATGAAGAAGGGGAGTTGAACATGGAAAATACAGAATATGAAATTGATTTGCGAGACATTTTTAATGTCCTAAAAAAACGTTGGTTAATGATTTGTAGTATTACCGCAACTTCTGTCATTATAGCAGGGGTTATTAGTTTTTTTATTTTATCACCTGTTTATGAATCCTCATCAACGTTATTAGTTAGTTATAAACAAAATCAGGAAAGTATTATGACTTATAATGATTTAACCATGAGCCAAAAACTTGTGAATACTTATAGTGAAATTATTAAGAGTCGAAGTATTTCTGAAGCTGTGATAAAGCAATTAAATTTAGATTTAACAGCTGAAGAATTATCAAAAAAGATTACAGTTTCTAAGGTGAATGATACCGAAATCATTCGAATTAAAGTTAGTGATACAAATCCTGAGACCGCTACTTTACTGACAAATACGATTGCGGATGTTTTTAAAAAAGAAATTAAAAACATTATGGAAATTGACAACGTGTCAACCATTGATACAGCCCAAGTACCTGAATGTCCTGTCAAACCAAATAAAATCATGAATATGGCCATTGCAGGTGTTTTTGGTATGATGGTGAGTGTAGGGCTTGCATTTATATTAGAATTTTTAGATCGTACCTTGAAGATTCCAACAGATGTTGAACGTCAATTAGGATTACCGCTTATTGGAGCTATCCCAGATATTGAAATGGAAAAAAAACTTAAATAGGAAAGAGGATGTGAAATGATGAGTGACTTAATTACAATATCAAATCCAAAATCACCAGTTGCCGAGGCATATCGCACCCTTCGTACGAATATTCAATTTTCAAATATCGATGGAAATTTACAAACTATTTGTGTAACCAGTTCAGGGCCTGGAGAAGGAAAATCAACGACCATTTCAAACTTAGCAGAAACCTTTGCTCAAGCTGGAAATAGAGTTGCGATTATAGATTGTGATTTGCGTAAGCCGCGTCTTCACAGGATTTTTAAATTAACGAATACAAAAGGTGTCACGACGTTACTATCAGGACAAAGTGAGATTGAAGATGTGATTCAAGTGGCTGGATCTGATTTAACAGTCATTACTAGTGGTCCGATTCCCCCAAATCCATCAGAGTTATTGGGGTCAAAAAGAATGAAAGATTTATTGGAAGTGTTAAAAAAAGATATGACATTGTTTTAATTGATGCACCTCCAGTTGGATTGGTAACAGATGCGGCTATTTTATCAGCCATTGTAGATGGAATCATCTTAGTAGTGGCATCGGGGAAAACTGATATTGATGGGGCAAAACGTGCAAAAAAACTACTTGAGAATGTTGGGGCTCGTATTTTAGGCGTAACGATGACAATGATACCAGTAAGTAAAAAAGGGTATTACGGGTATCAGTATTATGGTTACTATGAAGAAAATGAATTAAAGAAAAAGAGACGAAATTAGGTTCAGGGAGAAAGAAACAATCTAATACATTAAGATAGATTAGTTTGAGTATCATGGTATGATTCTGTTTTTTGCGTTTGAAAAGGGACTAAATCTATCTTCATGTTAGATATAGTCTCTTTTTTTAAAATCGAATTAGATAGAAGGTGATGAAGTAGTGGAAATAGTTTTATTGAAACAAGGTAAACAAATTGTAAATGATACAAAGCTATATCTTTTCTTAAAACGATTATTAGATATAGTCGTTGCAATAACAGGTCTGATTCTAGCTTCTCCTTTAATGTTGATAGTCTCCATTTTGATTAAAATTGAAGATCCTAAGGGACCGATTATCTTTAAACAAGTCCGTGTAGGACAGTATCCTAACACTTTTAAAATGTATAAATTCCGAAGTATGTATGTGGATGCTGAGGATAGAATTCAAGAATTGATGCATTTAAATGAACAAACAGGTCCTGTTTTTAAAATCAAAGATGACCCACGGATTACGAAAGTAGGAAAATTTATTCGAAAGACAAGCTTAGATGAATTACCTCAGTTAATTAATGTACTAAAAGGTGAGATGAGTCTTGTAGGACCACGTCCCGCGATTCCTCGTGAGGTAAAACTTTATAATGATTATCAAATGCAACGATTACTTGTAAAACCTGGAATAACCTGTATTTGGCAAGTGAGTGGACGTAATCATATTGGATTTGATGAGTGGGTGGATCTAGATATCGAATACATTAAAACAAGAAATTTATGGTTAGATATTAAACTGATTTTAATGACAATTCCAGCACTGCTAGGTGATGAGAACGCAAGTTAAACTTATTTTTATAAAAAAGAATACAGTATTTGAAGAAGGTGAATGTATGGAAATAAATTCAGATTTTCATATTGTTTATGCATCAGATAATAAGTTTGCGGAGATTCTAGGTGTTTCGATGGTGTCTTTATTTGAAAACAACAAAGATGCAAATAGTATTACTTTGTATATTTTAGATGGTGGAATTAGCGAACAAAATAAAAAGAGATTAGATGAAATTTGTTTTACATACGGTAGAGGTCTCCCAATCTGGATACAGGCTGTTAATATACAAGAAATTATTGGATAGGTTACAATTAATTAGACAGTTTTTTTAAGGTCATGTAGAATTATAAATAATATCAATCTAAAGGAGCTTTAACATGACCCAAACTAAAACTCGTAGACCACGCCGTACGTATACAGATGAATTTAAAAACCAA
>NZ_JAGAVR010000010.1:0-21190 GCF_017941855.1 Turicibacter sp.
TCATTACAAAACAGAAGTTTGTATCGGACAATTCGCTTCTTAATATTTCTTATTTTATAAAAGCTCTATCGTGATGAATGCATGCATTTCAATAGAGCTTTTTTGTGTTTTATTATCAACACTTATTTAAAACAGGACCTTGAAAAAAAGGGACAATCCATTTCAAAAGTTAATTTTTTCAATCTGTAATAGGTTGACTTAAAATTTGGAGATGTTATAATTTATCTCGCCGATTATTAAAAAGTAAAAAAAATGTCGAAGGAATATCAAGAATCTATCAAGCTAAAGAGAGGTTAGATGAAATTCTTAACGTCGTATTTGATTCTTATTAGACATGAAAATATATTGATCAAGTGAAGATTGATGTTGTATTAAGACTGAAAAAATTAAAGAAGTGAGAGATAAAGGATTGATTGATTTAATCAGTCATGAAAGGGCGTAGCGTATGACAACTAATGTACAATCGATTAAACAAATGATTGAAAAAGTAGGACATTTAAGTCCATTTGAGCTAAAAGATGAATTAATTCATCTAGCACAAAAAGCAGAAAATAAAGTGGGACGTCCGATGTTAAATGCGGGCCGAGGAAATCCAAATTGGACAGCAGCCACACCTCGTCAAGCCTTTTTTACCTTTGGTCAATTTGCTGTTGAAGAAACACAACGTGTTTGGTGTGAGAAAGATTTAGCGGGGATGCCAGAACAAGCCGGTATTTATGAACGTTTCAAAAGATATAGTGAAGTGTATGCGGAAGCACCAGGAATGACCTTGTTAAAAGAAATCATTGAATATGGAATCCAAAAACATGGATTTAACGAGGATGAGTGGGTTTATGAATTGACGGATGCTATTATTGGTGATAATTATCCAGTGCCGGATCGTATGCTCGTTCAAACAGAACAAGTAGTCAAAGATTATATTGTCAAAGAAATGGGAGGCAATTTGTTGACTTCAACACATGATTTATATGCCGTTGAAGGTGGGACTGCGGCCATGTGCTATATTTTTGACTCGTTAATGGCCAATCGTATTTTAAAACAAGGAGATAAAATTGCTTTATTCGTCCCGATTTTCACTCCATATGTTGAAATCGCAGGATTACCGAATTATGATTTTGAAATTGTTAAAGTATATGCCTCAGAAGTCAATGAGGATGGTCGTCATACATGGCAGTATCCAAAAGAAGAGTTAGATAAATTAGCTGATCCAAGTATTAAATTAGCCTGTATCGTGAATCCAAGTAATCCTGCATCTGTTGCAATTAATGATGAATCGATGGATTACTTAAAAGCAGTCGTTGAAGAAAAAAATCCTTATTTGATGATTGTAACAGATGATGTATATGGAACATTCTGCGATGATTTTAAATCGTTAATGATGACGATGCCTTATCACACCTTAGGCGTTTATTCGTATTCAAAATACTTTGGGGTAACAGGATGGCGTTTAGGTGTGATTGCGCTAGCACAAGAAAATGTCTTTAATGATTTAGTCAAACAGTTACCAGAAGATGAAAAGGAAATCTTACGTAAACGATATAAAGCCTTAACGGTGACACCAGATCAGATTCCATTTATTGATCGTATTGTAGCAGATAGTCGTCAGGTCGCTTTAAATCATACAGCTGGCTTATCAACGCCACAGCAGGTTCAAATGGCGTTCTTCTCGATTTTTGCTTTACTTGATCAAGAAGAGACGTATAAAAATCAGACAAAAGAGATTTGTCGTCGACGTAAGGAATTAATTTATGCACAGCTTCCATCTCTTGCTGAAAAACAGGATCGTTATACGACTTCTTACTATAATCAAATTGACTTATTAGTCTGGGCCCGTCTTCAATATGGAAATGAATTTGTGAGTTACCTTTTAGATCACTATCATCCACTCGAATTTTTATTTGAATTAGCAGCCCGTTATGGAATTGTGTTATTAAATGGAAGTGGATTTGAGGGACCGACTTGGTCGATTCGTGTATCGTTAGCCAATTTAAAGGATGAAGATTATACTGAAATTGGACAAGCCATTGGTGAGTTATTTGAAGATTATGCAACAAAATGGAAAGCACAGGGAACGACTCTTTCCACGATTGAAAGTGAAGGCAAAATTGAATCGTTCATGTGGTAAAGAAAAAATCTAGTCAAGATAAATTGACTAGATTTTTTTTATGAATGGTTAGTATCGAGCAAGAAAGAGGGAATCGAGATAAAAAGGCCAAGTTGAAGGCTCTATCGCCGCCTTTCAGATGCAAAATTGATGAAATCAGCTTCAAACATTAAATTTCTTTTGTCAATGAAAAGTTAGAGGAATTAAATTTAAAATAGTCCTCTTTTTTTAATTACTTTTCGTAATTTTTAGATATAATGAAGTTATATCCATAAAGATAAGGGGAATTAAAATGGAACTGAAAGAACTAAAGGAAAGAATGTCTCATCAAAAGTTATATTATTGTAATCACGATGAGTTAATCAAAGAACAAACCATTTGTCTTGAGCGGTTATATGATTTTAATCAAACACGTCCGTCTGAGCATGAAAAGCGACTGGCTTTATTAAAGAAAATGTTTGCAAGTATCGGCGAGAACTGTTATATCGAACCGCCACTTCGTGCAAACTGGGGAGGAAAACATGTTCATTTTGGAGACGGTGTGTATGCAAACTTTAATTTAACACTTGTTGATGATTGTGAAATTATCGTCGGTAATCATGTGATGTTTGGGCCTAATGTCACCGTGAGTGCGGGAACTCATCCCATTCATCCTGAGTTAAGACGTAAGCAGGCTCAATATAATCTTCCGATTAAAATTGGAAACAATGTGTGGATTGGAGCAAATGCCGTTGTCTTACCAGGCGTGAGTATTGGTGATAACACGGTCATTGGAGCGGGAAGTGTCGTCACAAAAAATATTCCTGCCAATGTGGTGGCTGTTGGAAATCCTTGCCGTGTTTTACGAGAAATTAATGAACAAGATTTGACCTACTATCATCGAGATATGATCATTGATATTGATTAACACCTAATGAAACCTTATCCATTTAGATAAGGTTTTTTTACACTGAATATTAGAAAATGACAGATGTGATAAGAGCGTTTTTATAGTAAAATATATCCAGGAAATGAGGTTCTTAAGAATCCAATCTCTAGATAGAAAGAAGACAGAGAAGTAAAAGATGAGGAGCAAAAAGATGAAAACATTTGAAGTGAAAGAAGAATTCTTAGTCGATGGAAAGCCAACTAGAATAATGTCGGGAGCGATTCATTATTTTAGAATAATGCCCGATCATTGGGAGCATAGCTTATATAATTTGAAGGCGTTAGGATTTAATACGGTGGAGACTTATGTTCCGTGGAATCTTCATGAAATGCGTGAAGGGCAGTTTGATTTTACTGGAGGTAAAGATTTAGTGTCGTTTGTGAAAAAGGCCGAAGAAATCGGACTGATGGTTATTTTAAGACCCGGACCTTATATTTGTGCGGAGTGGGAAAATGGGGGATTGCCTGCTTGGTTACTTAATTATCATGACATGAAAATTCGTTGTGATGATGAGTTGTTTTTAGAAAAGGTCGAAAATTATTTCAAGGTGCTATTACCGTTAATTGTGCCATTACAAGTGACAAAAGGCGGACCCGTTATCATGGTGCAAGTTGAGAATGAATACGGGTCATTTAGTAATGATAAATTGTATTTGCGTGCTTTGAAAAAGATGATTGAAGACGCAGGAATTGACGTGCCATTGTTTACATCTGACGGGGCATGGGAGCAGGCATTGATGTCAGGAACCTTAATTGAAGAGGAGGTGTTGGTAACGGCAAACTTTGGGTCACGAGGGAATGAAAATTTTGATGTCTTGCAATCCTTTATGGAAAAGCATGATAAAAAGTGGCCATTGATGTGTATGGAATTTTGGTGTGGGTGGTTTAATCGTTGGAATGAAGACATTATTTTGCGCGACGCTGATGAGGTGATGACGTGTATGAAAGAATTATTACAACGTGGGAGTTTGAACCTGTATATGTTTCATGGGGGAACAAACTTTGGATTTATGAATGGTTCTTGTGCTGGGAAAATTGGGAATTTACCACAAGTCACCTCGTATGATTATGATGCCTTCTTAACAGAATGGGGAGATCCAACGAAAAAATATGAAGCAGCACAAGAATTGTTAAAAGAATTATTTCCAGATATGATTCAGCAAACACCTAAATTAAGAACAAAAAAAGATTACGGGCTCATTCCACTAAAACGTAAAGTGTCATTATTTAAGACATTATCTTCGTTAGGGAAAAGTGAGCAAAGTATTTGGCCCAAAACATTTGAACAATTAGGGAGTGGTTATGGGTACGTCTTGTATCAAACAAGGGTGATCGGTTCTACCAATTCAGAGCGTATCAAATTAGTAGATACAAGTGATCGTGTTTCGGTGTATGTAGACGAAGTCTTTTATTTAACGCAAACACAAGAAGAAATCGGAACCGAATTTAATCTTCCACTTCAAGGGGAACATGAATTGTCCTTGTTAGTCGAAAATATGGGACGTAATAATTATGGGGCAAGGCTGTTAGCTCCTACTCAACGAAAAGGAATTCGTGGAGGTGTGATGGTGGATCATCATTTTGAAACAGAGTGGGTGCAATATGCTTTGTCATTTGAAACGATTGGTGACGTGGATTTCACAAAAGGATGGATTCCAAATACACCAGCATTTTATGAATATGAATTTGAAGCACACGAATGTGAAGATACATTTTTAGATTGTAGCACGCTTGGAAAAGGGGTTGCCTTTATCAATGACTTCAATCTCGGTCGATACTGGTCAGTAGGACCGATTCAATATTTATATATTCCAGGGCCTCTTTTAAAAGTAGGGATTAACAAATTGGTTCTTTTTGAAACAGAAGGTGTTGTAGCTGAAAGGATTGCGCTAAAAGACCATCCGGTTTATGTCAAAGGTTAACGTCTAGTTAACCTTTTTTTAGTGAAAAATAGTGTATATTTTGTTATAATTTAGCGAGTTATAGTACTTGTAGGGGAGAGAACTAATGAAGTTAACAAAGTATATATTATTAATATTAGGTTTTATATTGATTAGCGAATGTGAGGTTTTAGCACATCATCTTTCATTTGATAGCCAGCGTTTGATTGTGAAAAGTAATGAGCCACTTGAGTATGATGAATTTCGAATATTAGAAGAGGACTTATTTGTCATTTCATTTGATTCTATTTCACAGACAGAAGAAGCGTATGAAAGGCTATTAACGACGCCTGGTGTAGAGTGGGTAGAACCTGATTTGGAGCTTAGTTTAAACGTTATGGATACACAGACTATCACTTCATGGAGTGATGAATTTTGGGGAATGGACTATCTTGGAATTAATTCCTATCGAGACTATTTAATTCAAGAGGAAAAAGATGATGAGCTTGTCGTTGCGGTTATTGATACGGGAATTGATCCCACACATCCTCTATTTGAAAATAAACTATCAGATTTTGGATATAATTTTGTGAACCGACATGAAGATCCATTTGATGATAGTTATAATAGTCATGGAACGCATGTAGCAGGAATCATTTCCAAGGCAACCGCAGGCTTAGACAATATTAAACTTTTACCATTAAAAGTGTTGGATTCGCGCGGGAAAGGAACTGTTTCAGCGTTGGTTGAAAGTGTGAAGTATGCCAAAGAAGCTGAGGTCGACATCATCAACCTAAGTCTTGGGTTGTATCCCTATTATCATTCAAAAGCGTTAGAAATGGCCATTTTAGAAGCAATCACCTCCGGCATTACAGTCGTCATTGCTTCGGGAAATGATAATATCGATACGATGAATAGTTGTCCCTCTCATTTAGAGGATGCGATTATTGTATCTGCTATGGATTCGTCGTTGCAAAAAGCAGTCTTTTCAAATTATGGAGCACATGTTGATGTGGTCGCACCAGGTGTTGATATTTATAGCACGGTTGCAGGTGGAGGATTTGGTTATTTAGATGGAACATCAATGGCTGCACCACATATTAGTGCGATGGCTGCTTTATTAAAATTAAATAATCCGACGTTAATGCCTCATGATATTGAAGAAATTTTGATTGAAATAGCTGATGATCTAGGAGAAGTGGGATGGGATCCTTACTTTGGATACGGGGTTCCGATTTTATCTAAGTTATTACCGGGACGAGCTCTCACTGGAATCGTCTTAGAGGTAGATACGCTTGATTTAAAAGTCGGAGAACGTATGAATTTGAATGTATTATTTATCCCAACTCATGCAACTATTACAGAAAATTTAAGTTGGAGCAGTTCTAATGAATCGGTCGTCATGGTTAATGATGGAGAACTGATTGCCAAACAAGTAGGTAAGGCAGTCATTGAAGTTAGAACCGGGACTCATGTTGCGAGTTGTGAGGTAACGGTTGAAGAAAGTCAGATAGAGCTTCAATCAAAGGAACTAAGTGAAAAAATCAGTGTCACCGAACAGTCAGCTATTAAAGAAGAGAGTCACAATGATTACTCAATTTTACCCGTTGAACCAATAGAAGAAGAGATTCAAAGAAATCAACAACCGATTTCAAAAACAATCATTGTTGAAGAAGTAGAACAATTAGAAGATGAAGAACCACAACTTGTCACAGCGTTTGAGATGATCGAAGAAGTTGAAAGTGTGAGCCAAAGGACATTTGAGAAAGACACAACAAATAAAGTGAAGGTTGGACGAACTTTTTGGTTATTTGCTTTCCTTTGCACTGGAATGGTCGTGCTGTATAAGAGAAAGCAGTAAGCGTGACATGAGATGAAAGTAGGTTTCTTTATTGAGAGTGAATTTTAAAAAAACTCCGAATCGTGGACTTTTTGAAGGACGATTCGGAGTTTTTAGTGTTTATGTTTTTTTCGATAGTCTGAGGGCGTACAATTCAGTTCTTTACGGAACGTTTCAGTAAAATAACTTGAACTGTTAAAGCCACATTGAAGGGCGATTTCAGTAATGGTATAGTTCGTCGTTTTAAGCAGGAAAAGACTTTTTTCTAGACGGTACTCGGTTAGATAACCAATGGGCGATTGATTGAGAAATTTTTGAAATATTTTACAACAGTTGCTACGACAAACATTCCCAGCTATCGCAATATCGTTTAAGGTGACTTTGGCGGAATAATTTTGTTGAATGTAACTAATCATTTGTCGCAAGGGCCCAATTCCTTTATCCAGAAATGACTCGTGTGCAGTTTGATCTTGTTTAACATGGTGATAAAGTTGGTAAGCAATCGTATAAAAAAGGCTCATGATTTGTAATTCGAATCCTTCTGATTGCTTTTGGCAAAGTTGATGTAATTGTTTTAAATGTTCAATAAATTGTCGTTGCCAAGTAATCTTTGGATCAAAGATAAAAAAGGGATGAGAGGAGTCTTGTTTAAGGGGATTGACGTAGTGATCGGCTATTCGAGGAATGGCAGAAATGAGAGAAGGTGGAAGTAGGATACAAATAAATTCACACTCATCACCATTACTTGAAAAACCGTAATGCATGTGTCCAGAATTTACAAAAATAGCTTGTCCTTCCGTCAAAAGATAAGGTTTTCCATTGATTGAATAGGCCATTTTTCCGTGTAAGATAATCGTAAATTCAAAATCATCATGCCAATGATTGGCAGCTGACATATTTGGATAATCACTAAGTCTTGCAAAGTTTGAGCGAATGCAAAAGTCAGTGAAGTTATAGGCTACATCCTCAGAATGGTCTTGAAATAATTTAAGTTCTAACATAGATAAACCCTCTTTGAAAAATATAATTGTTATAAGTTAATAGTCTATTATGATAGTAATTCGAAAAATTATAGACTATTATTATAATATAGCACATGTGAGCAGACAATTAAAAGTTTGAGAAGTAGGAGAGAGTAACATGACGATGCGAGAACGAATGGCAGCAGGTCAATTATTTACAGACAATTGCGATGGACTAGCAGAAGACCGTCAAAATGCTAAGAGAAGAATGAAAGCTTTTAATGAAACAGGCCCTGATGAGATTCAAACAAGAATTCAACTCATGAACGAGATTTTTGGCAAGGAAACGAAAGCTTGGATTGAACCTCCTTTTTATTTTTGTTACGGATATAATATAGAGATTGGCGAAAAATCCTATGTGAATTTTAATTGTCAATTTGTGGATGATGGGAAAATAACGATTGGTAAAAAAGTAATGTTTGGACCTGGGGTCACAATTGCAACAGTTGGTCATCCCATTAATCCAAATTATAGAGAGTATATGTATACTGATGCCGTGATAATTGAAGATAATTGTTGGATTGGAGCGGGTGTTGTGATTTGTCCGGGGGTTATCATTGGTGAAAATACAGTCATTAGAGCAGGGAGTGTGGTGACCAAGAGTATTCCAGCCAACTGTGTAGCTGTTGGAAATCCATGCCGTGTTCTTCGAGAGATTAATGAACAGGATTTAAAATATTATTATAAAAATCGTGAAATAACAGTAAAAGATTTAGAAGAAGAGGCAGTATGTCGTTTGAAAGGATGAGTTAGAAGGATGAACCCTTATAAAGTGATTGTGATGGATGTGGATGGAACATTAACTAATAAAGAAAAGAAAATTACCCAAAAGACCAAAGCAGCGTTAAAGATGGCACAAGAACAGGGGATGATTTTAGTCTTGGCATCTGGACGGCCAACCAGTGGATTGTTAAATCTAGCGAAAGAACTTGAAATGGATCAGCATCAGGGATTATTAGTGAGTTACAATGGAAGTCAAGTGATTGATTTAAGCACGAAAACGATTTTATTCAATAACCCCCTTTCCATATCAGAGGCGAAGTCAATCTTAAGACATCTTAAGCAGTTTAATCTAACGCCGATGATTGACGATGGAGTTCATTTATATGTAGAAAATGTAGACGGGTATTTAGTCGAATACGAAACAAAAGGTAATGCATTTATTTTAAAAGAGGTAGACGATTTAGAAGCATTTGTTGAGTTTGAATGTCATAAAATACTAACGAGTGGTATGCCTGACTATCTGGAGGAGATCTTTGAGGATATGAAGTATCCATTCAATGAGCAGTGCAATTGTATGTTTACAGCCCCTTTTTATGTTGAATATACAGCTAAAGGCATTGATAAGGCAAAAGCGTTAGAAACAGTCTTAAATTACCTAGGTTGCCAAAAAGAAGAAGTGGTAGCTTTTGGTGATGGACATAATGATGCTTCAATGCTCAAATACGTAGGCTTAGGCATTGCGATGGAGAATGCAGTTCAAGCGTTAAAAGACATAGCACATTTTGTCACGTTCTCTAATGAAGAGGATGGGATTGCGTATGCCTTAGAAAAATTTTGTTTAAATAAGAAGCTCTGAGTGAATTTAAAGAAATAGATGGAGTAGAAGACACATGAAAATTAATCATATGGCGATGTATGTCAGACAGTTAGAAGAGATGAAACGATTTTATATGCAATTTTTTGAGGCAACCTGCGGGGATAAATACCATAATCAAAAGACTGGTCTACAGACTTATTTTTTAACGTTTGAAAATCAGATGCGATTTGAATTAATGACACGACCTAATTTAGAGCGAGACCAAAAGTCTTTATATCAAACGGGATACATACATCTTGCGTTTAGTGTTGGGAGTAAAGAAAAGGTAGACGAGTTGACAAACTGTCTAAAAGAGGCAGGATACGATATTTTAAGTAGTCCTCGTACAACAGGAGATGGTTATTATGAAAGTTGCATTTTAGATCCTGAGGGAAACCAAGTTGAAATAACAATATAATAAAAGAAAGATTCTGATGGAATAGTCCATCAGAATCTTTTTGATATAAGATAAATTTAGCATATGATAGCGATATTTCTCATATACATGGTTAGCATGAGATAAAACGATGGGAGAGGTCGCTATGTATAGTTTTAAAAATGATTATAGTGAGGGGGCACATCCTAATCTTTTAAAAGCACTTCAGCAAACGAATTTAGAACAACATCAGGGTTATGGAGACGATGTTTTTTGTACCGAAGCCGCTCATTTGATAAAGGAAACGTTTATGTTAAATCACGATGAAATTCATTTTTTTGTGGGGGGGACACAGACGAATTTAACGGTGATTTCTGCTTTTTTAAAACCTTATGAAGCCGTGATTTCTGCGGATTCAGGTCATGTGGCAGTCCATGAAACTGGAGCAATCGAAGCAACGGGGCATAAAGTCATTCCAGTTTCTTCACATGATGGAAAATTGAGTGTTGCTCAAATAAAAGACGTATTAAAAACACACATTGATGAACATATGGTGAAGCCTAAGCTTGTGTATCTTTCAAATCCTACTGAACTCGGAACAATTTATCAAAAATCTGAACTTGAAGCCATTTATGAGTACTGCCAAGAACAGAATTTAATTTGTTATTTAGATGGGGCTCGGTTAGGGTCAGCCTTATGCTGCGAGAAAAATGATCTTTTACCATCAAATTTGGCTCAGTTGACAGATGTATTTTATATCGGTGGAACGAAGATGGGAGCATTATGTGGTGAGGCACTCGTGATCAATCAGCCAATGCTTAGAAAAGATTTCCGTTTTAATATGAAACAAAAAGGTGCCTTATTAGCAAAGGGACGTATTTTAGGTCTTCAGTTTAGCGAGTTATTTAAAGACAATCTTTATTTTGAATTAGCCAATCATGCGAATGAGATGGCCAGATTATTGAAGGTCGGTATTAGCTCTTTAGGTTATCAGTTTATGGTCGACTCAGACACGAATCAGATTTTTCCGATTATTCCAAATAAAATTGTCGCCTTACTTGAAACTAAGTATCTTTTTACGAGATGGGATTCAACTAATCGAACTGAAACCGTCATACGATTAGTGACTTCATGGTCCACATCTGAAAAAGCGGTGAAAGAATTCATTCAAGACCTCAAAAAATTTACGGTATTAGAGTTAAGGGGTAAATTGATGGACTCGTGATAGGCGTTTGTCGTAGCATCATAACAGGGCAAGAAGATAAAAAAGGAGATTCATCTTAATGAAATACTACATGGTTGAAGGGACGATTAAAAATCAAGAGGCAATGAATGACGATCTTTTAAAAGAGCATATGGCATGCACAAAAAAAGTGATGGATTAAGGACTAAGTTTGATGTCATCTTTAAAGGCTGATTTGAGTGGTGGGTTATTCATCATGAAGTCAAACTCTTACGAAGCAATAGCTGCTTATTTAAATGCTGAACCATTATTTAGGGCAGGAGTTCAAACCTATTGCATAACTGAATTGATGCCACATTATTTAATGCCTAATTCAAAAGAGTGGATTGAAGATTAAATAAAAAGATGACTGCCTATCCAGTCATCTTTTTATTAGGAGATAGAATTGTGAATAAGTTTGCAAGCGTTTTTGATTAGGGTTTGAAATAATAATGATCTAATTTAACTAACTTAAAAGAGGGGGATATTAAAATGAATGTAGAACAAATTAATCAAGAAGTTGAAAAAATTGAAGCAGAAATAGAAACACTGAAGGAACATCGTTGCGATTCATTAGTTTGTACAACAAATGAATATGAAACATCATCGAAGATTCAAGATTTGCTAGAAAAAAGAACAGAATTATATTATCAATTAAACCTAGTAGGACAAGCGTCAATTCCTACTGAAAATGAAGATGAGGACGAAATAGAAAAAGTACGTCATCAAGAAAAAATAGAAATCGCCAGAAATTTATTAGATCTGTTAGATGACGAAGTGATTGCCACTAAAACAGGCTTATTAATCGATGAGGTTTATGCTTTAAGAAATAAATAGTATGTCAAAAAACATTATCCTAGGGGTGTTAGGATAATGTTTTTTGATTAATAGGTTGAAAAATAGCGATTGATAATTTTCTGATCTTTTGTTTTAGTAAGGGCAAGTTGTAACAAAATACGTGATTTTTGGGGATTAAACGTATTGGCATTGTTTTGAGCCGAGATATTTCCAGTGAAAACACGTGTACTTAAAATAAGAGGATATTCTTGCGCTAAAAGGACATTAATGGCATCAAGCCAACGTTTGCTTAATTGTCCATCACCTGCTGTAACGATTACCAATCCATCATGCTGACTGGCTAGATAAGGTAAAATACTAGGGTCACTATCAATCGTGAAATAGGCCATTCCAACCGATGGAAGTCGATCCAAACCGGTAATATCAAAGTCTGAGTGAATGGTATGCGGTTTGGTGGTCATTAAATAGAAATCAACTTTATGATCACGGATAAATCCAATCGCTCCAAATTTCCCTGAACCAAAGGCGTCGGTTTGAAAGGTACTAATTTTTTTAACATCGCGTGCACAGTAAATGGCATTATCAAAGACAACTAACACGCCTTTATTGATGGCATCTTCATGGGTGGCAACGACTACAGAGTCGTAAAGATTTAAGGGACCATCTGCACTGATAGCTGTTGCAGGTTTCATAGAACCAGTCAAAATCACGGGTTTTGTCGTTTTAAGCGTTAAGTTTAAAAACATGGCAGTTTCTTCTAAGGTATCAGTCCCATGAGTAATCACAAATCCATCCATATCTGGGTCATCGTTGTGTTCATGAATGGCATCCACAAGTTTTTTCCATTCATTGAATGTGATATCATCACTATTTAAATTGCTAATTTGAATGGCACTAATGCGAGCAGTTTCTTTTAAGTTTGGAATATCAGCTAAGATTTCATCAATTGAGATGACACCTGCTTGATAGCCTGTTGTATTTCCTTCAGGACCACTTCCGGCAATTGTACCACCGGTTGCTAAGATGAGAATATGTTTTAATTTTTTTTTCATAATTTAAGCACTCCTTAAATCTCAAAATTAAAGTTTGAAATGAGATAGATTATGTCACTATTTTGTAGAAATTAATCTCTTTGTATACCTTAAATCTAGGATATCTATGACAGACAAAGAAAAGGAAATGATTTTTTGTGTCGCAATAAGATCAGTTTATTTACAGTTTATTGTTCTTTGATAAAATAGTAATGATAAGAATTTTAATGATTCAATCAATCAGGTTGGAGGCAAAAGATGATTAATATATTAGTCGCAGAAGATGATAAGCATGCTAGAAAATTATTAGAAACATTATTGAAGCGGGAAGGATATACTGTGTTTACTGCCGAAGATGGTGAAAAGGTATTGGAAATCTTAAGTATCCAACATATCGATTTAATCATTTTAGATATTATGATGCCTAAAATGGATGGATTTGAAGTGGCTAGATTATTAAGGGAAGCGAATTTTACGATGCCGATTTTAATGGCTACAGCAAAACACTTACCAGAAGATAAGAAAAAAGGTTTTATTGTTGGAACTGACGATTATATGACCAAACCTATTGATACTGAAGAAATGCTTTTAAGAATTCGAGCACTTCTTCGTCGATCTCAAATTGTAAATGAACGAAAATTAACGATTGGTAAAGTAAGGTTAGATTATGATGCGTTAACAGTGACAAGAGAAAATGAAATTCAGACCCTTCCGCAAAAAGAATTTTATTTATTATATAAATTACTGTCTTATCCTGGACGCATTTTCACACGAATTCAATTAATGGATGAAATTTGGGGAATGGAAAGCGAGACAACCGATACAACGGTTAATGTTCATATCAATCGTTTAAGAAATAAGTTTTCGAACTATCCTGAATTTGAATTGATATGTGTTCGTGGACTAGGGTATAAGGCGGTTAAAAAAGTATGAAGGCAATCAAAAAAAGAATTACCCTAACCCTTTATTTTTCTCTTTCTCTTTTTGTGATGTATTTAATTACATTTGCAATTACGGGGGCTTTAATGTCTTTTAGTCTTTTGTTTGGATGGATTAATGAAAGTACTTGTGAGAAGCCAATTATTATTATGCTGATTACGTTAGTATCGTGTATTATTGTGGGGACTATTATTTCAACGGTTGCGAGTAAAAGAATGTTAAGTTCAGTTAGAATGTTTATGGACGCTATGAATCAATTAGCTAGTGGGGATTTTTCAGCTAGATTAAATATTACACATCCCCCTGAATATGAGTTATTGTCTGAAAATTTTAATCATATGGCAGAAGAATTAGCAGGAATTGAAGTTTTACGAACGGATTTTATTAATAATTTTTCTCACGAATTTAAAACCCCGATTGTTTCAATTAAAGGATTTGCTGAAATTTTAAAAGATGATTCATTAACGAAAGAGGAAAGAGAAGAATACCTTGATATTGTCATTGAAGAGTCAACCCGTCTTTCAAATTTAGCGACAAATGTTTTGACGCTTTCTAAGGTCGAAGCACAGTCTATTTTAAGCGACCAACAATTATTTAATATTGGGGAACAAATTCGCCAATGCGTGTTATTATTAGAAACAAAATTAGAAAAAAAACAGTTAATTCTGAATGCAGATATTCAAGATTATCATTACTTTGGGAATAAGGAAATGTTAAATCAAGTGTGGTTAAATATACTTGATAATGCGATAAAGTTTACCTCACAAAATGGAATCATTGATATCAGTATGAAGAAAGTTAGCAATTCAATTGTTATTACTATTAGTGATACAGGAGTTGGGATTGCGGCTGAGGCTATCCCTAAAATATTTGATAAGTTTTATCAAGAAGATACGTCTCATGCCACGATGGGAAATGGCTTAGGCTTATCTATTGTCTATAAAATCATTCATTTACATAAAGGAAGTATAGCCTGTGAAAGTACCTTATCAAGAGGAAGTTCATTTACAATTGAGTTACCCAATATAATCTAAAAGAAAGAATTCTATTTTATTGATCATGTCATAGAATAGAATTCTTTTATTTTTATACATTAAAAAAGTAAAAAGTTTTTTTTCAGTTAATCTTTTTCCTGTATCCTACATTTATCATTAGGAAAAGGAGTGAGTTAATATGATAAAGATTTTTAAACATTTAAAAGTAAAAGAATGGATTCTTTTTGCTATTAGCTTCATCTTTATTGTGGCTCAAGTTTGGTTAGATTTAAAATTACCGGACTATATGAGTGAGATTACGCGATTAGTTCAAACACCAGGAAGTGAGATGAATGAGATTTGGGTGGCTGGGGGATACATGCTATTGTGCGCGTTAGCTAGCTTAGGAACCTCATTTATTGCAGCGGCTATTTCAGCTAAAATTGCGGCGAACTTTTCAGCACGATTGCGTTCAGGATTATTTGATAAAGTCCAATCCTTCTCAATGGAGGAAATTAATAATTTTTCAACTGCGAGTTTAATTACACGCTCAACGAATGATATTAATCAAGTGCAAATGTTTATTGTCATGGGGTTACAAATGTTAATTAAAGCTCCTATTATGGCATTTTGGGCGTTAATGAAAATCTATGATAAAAGTTGGCAGTGGACGTTGTCAACAGGAGTTGCTGTCATGGTTTTATTCATCATTGTTGGAATCTGTATGATCATTGCATTACCTAAATTTAGAAGAATTCAACAATTAACGGATAATTTAAATCGAAGTGCTCGGGAAAATATTAGTGGTTTACGTGTGATTCGTGCCTATAATGCAGAGAAATATCAAGAAGATAAATTTACGGTAGCGAATAATGACTTAACGTATAACAATTTATATACAAACTCTGTTATGGCAAGTTTAATGCCAAGTATTAGCATGATTATGAGCGGTTTAAGTCTTGCTATTTATTGGGTTGGGGCTATCTTGATTAATGACGCGACATTACCATCAAGAATGGAAATTTTTTCGGATATGATTGTTTTCTCATCTTATGCGGTACAAGTAGTCATGGGATTTATGATGTTAATTATGGTATTTATTTTACTTCCACGTGCTGCTGTTTCGGCTAAACGAATTAACGAGGTATTGGAAACAAAATCAGTGATTAAAAATGGTTCGTTGACTCAATCGCCAGCAGGAATGAGTGGTGAAATAGAATTTAAACGAGTGAGCTTTAAATATACTGATAGTGATGATTATGTATTAGAAGATATAACATTTACAGCAAAACGTGGAGAAACCATTGCCTTTATCGGAGCGACAGGTTGTGGAAAAAGTACATTGGTTAATTTAATTCCACGCTTTTACGATGTCAGTGAGGGTGAAATTTTAATCAATGGGATTAATGTAAAAGAATATGACCAAAAAGCACTTCGTAATAAATTTGGTTATGTGTCTCAAAAAGCGACTTTATTTGAAGGGACTGTTCAATCGAATGTTGCATTTGGAGAGAATGGAAAAGGAACACAAGGATTAGAGACAGTAATGGATGCAGTTCAAATTGCACAGGCTTCTGAATTTGTTGAGAAAATGGACAACAGTTATGAAGCTCATGTGGCTCAGGGTGGAACCAATTTATCTGGTGGACAAAAACAACGTTTATCTATCGCGAGGGCGATTGCTCGACGTCCTGAAGTTTTAATTTTTGACGATTCATTTTCAGCGCTTGATTACAAGACTGATCGACAATTAAGAAGTATTCTAAAAAAAGAGACCATTGGAACAACGTTATTAATTGTTGCTCAGCGTATCGGAACCATTAAAGATGCTGATAAAATTATTGTTTTAGAAGAGGGGCGAATCGTCGGAATGGGCTCACATGATGAGTTGATGGAAAATTGTGAAGTTTATCAAGAAATTGCTTATTCTCAACTTTCAAAGGAGGAGCTTGCGTAATGAGAAAAAAAGATAAAAATGAAAGTAGCCTGATTAAATTAGTTCATTATTGTCGTCGCTATCTTCCTATGATGATTATTGCACTAATTGGTGCAGGGATTGGAACAGCCCTAACCTTATTTGGGCCAGATAAGCTATCAGAAATGACAGATTTGATGACTGAGGGATTATTTGGTGAGATTGATATCGAAGCCATTAGTTCAATTGGGATGACATTAGTCATCATTTATGGAATTAGTTTTGTGTTATCACTTTCTCAAGGCTTGATTATGGCAAATATAACGCAAAAGGTTTCGAAAAATTTAAGAACAGATTTATCTAAAAAGATAAACAAGCTACCCATGTCTTATTATAATAAGACAACAACAGGTGATATTCTTTCTCGAGTAACGAATGATGTGGACACAATTGGACAAACGTTAAATCAAAGTGTTGGAACTTTAGTGACGGCAATTTGTTTGTTCCTGGGATCTTTGATCATGATGCTTAAAACAAATGTGTTATTAACCATTACCGCAATTTTAGCTACTGTAATTGGTTTTGTTTTAGTAGGATTTATCATGAAAAAATCACAAAAATACTTCTTAAAACAACAAGAAGGCTTAGGAAAAATAAATGGTCATATTGAAGAAGTTTACACAGGGCATACGATTGTGAAAGCCTATAATGCTGAAAAGCAAATGGGAGATATCTTTGAATCGATGAATCAAGAATTAAAGCAAAATGGATTTAAGGCGCAGTTATTAGCAGGTCTTATGATGCCATTAATGACCTTTATTGGAAACCTTGGATATGTTGCAGTTTGTATCGTTGGAGCTGTCCTTGCAATGAATGATGTCATTTCATTTGGAGTGATTGTGGCCTTTATTATGTATGTTCGCTACTTTACACAACCCCTAGCACAAATGGCACAAGCAGCGCAAAGCTTACAATCAGCAACAGCGGCAAGTCATCGTGTCTTTGAATTTTTAGAAGCGAAGGAAATGGAGGATGAGAGCCATAAAATAAAACGACTTGAAACAGCTCAAGGAAATGTAGAGTTTAAAAATGTGACATTCACCTATGAAGGGACAACTCATCCGGTTATTAAAAATTTCTCGACAAAAGTAAAACCAGGTCAAAAAATTGCGATTGTTGGTCCAACAGGTGCTGGAAAAACAACACTTGTTAACTTACTCATGCGATTTAATGAAATAAATGGTGGAGCGATTTATATTGATGGTACGCCAATTAATCAATTAACCAGAGAGAACATTCATGATTTATTCTGTATGGTTTTACAAGACACTTGGTTATTTGAAGGATCAGTGAAAGAAAATTTAGTTTATAATCAAGTGCATATTACGGATGAACAAATTGAAGAGGCTTGTAAAGCGGTGGGATTACACCATTTTATTCAAACGTTACATCATGGTTATGATACGATTTTAGATGATAAATTGAATCTATCAGCTGGACAAAAACAACAATTAACGATTGCACGAGCGATGCTGAAAAATTCACCGATGTTGATATTAGATGAAGCCACAAGTTCCGTTGATACGAGAACAGAGCTTATTATTCAACAAGCAATGGATCAATTAATGGAAGGTAGAACCTCTTTCGTGATTGCACATCGATTATCAACGATTAAAAATGCAGATGTGATTCTAGTTTTAAAAGATGGCGACATTTTAGAAAGTGGAAATCATGAATCGTTATTAGCTAAACAAGGATTCTACGCAGAATTATATAACAGTCAATTTGAACAAGCATAAAAGATGAGCCATCTCTAGAGTGACTTAAAACAACATCCTATCTAGTCAATTTAGGCTAGATAAGGTGTAAAGGGATATGCAAAGAAAGGGTTAAAAAATGTGATGGTTTGAGTTGTGAATTTTCGACATTTCATGGAAGAAATGTTAGAGAAAAAGCAGTCAATTTTTCATTAAATAAAGCAAAAGCACCTCGTTAATCTCCATGAGGTGCTTTTGCTTTATTTAGTTGTTAAATGAAATATCCGGTTTTTCTTGTTGAGCTTGATAGGGAATCATAGATTGATTGAAAGGCTTATTTAAAACATCGACCTTGACAATTTGAGTGATTGGAATTAGCATATAGTCTTCATGATAACAATATAAGCAAATTCCAACCGGCTTTAAGACATAAGAGATAGGGATGACGGTTAGGCGTTTTTGTCTTATTTCCAAATCTATATAAGAGTTGGTTTGGATGGCATGGTCAAGTTGTTGATAAAGCTCACCTTTTCGATCAAAGGGATTATCATCTAAATCAATGACGAAATAATGATTTAAGTGATTTAAGATTTGTGAACATCGCTTAGGTTCCATCAATTGATACTTATCAATTAAAAAGGAATGACTAATGTTTTGACTGAACTGCTGTCCGATGTATAACGACGTAATTAATGACTCGTAGTCACTTTGTTTTAAAACTTGCTTCGCAATGATATAATTCTGATCGATTTCAATGCCACCATTTTTTCCTCGGGTGGATATAATCGGAATACCAAGAACACATAATTTGTCAATATCACGTTGAATCGTCTTCGTTGAAACATCGAAAGTCTCCGCTAATTCTTTAATGGTTACTTTTGAGTGGCATTTTAATAAATAAAAGACGAGTTCTAATAATCTCATTTTGTTACCTTTCTGATTGATTTTGATTATTTAGCGTGATTTTTTAGCCACATGATAGCACAATAGGTATGCATCGCGGCTCCAGTCGCTAAGATGTCTTCATTAAACACGACTTTTTCATTATGCATCGGTTCTCCATATGAAGGATCTTCTTGTTTTGTTCCAGCACCAAGCATCATATAAACACTTGGAACTTCGTATGAATAAGAGGCGAAATCCTCCGATCCCATACCGCCACCTTCAAATAAGACTACAGCTTGTTCACCAACTAAGTCTTTGACATAAGTCGTGACTTCTTTTGCTAAGTCTGTATCATTGGCTAATGGTGGAACTGAAGATAATTCAATAAGTTCTGCTTCTCCTCTAAACATTTTAGCAGTTGAGGTCACAATTTCGTTCATACGGTTAAAAATGAATTCACCGAGTTCTTTATTCAAACTTCTAATCGTTCCTTCCATGATCACTTCTCCTGGAATGATATTAGGAGCGTCTCCACCGGCAAATTTTCCGATGGTTAGAACAGCAGGTTGTGTTGGTGATACTTCACGAGCAATAATTTCTTGCAAAGAAATGTAAATATGAGCTGCAATATTAATCGGATCGACTCCAAGTTCAGGCATGGCTCCATGGCATCCTGTTCCTTTAACTACAATTCTAAAGCGATTGCATCCTGCAATACTTGTTCCAAGCCCACATAAGACAACGTTTGAAGGAGAACCTGAGTGAACATGCATCGCCATGGCGGCATCAACCTTTGGATTTTCAAGGACTCCCGCTTCAAGCATTTTTTTAGCTCCTGTAAATCCTTCCTCATCTGGTTGGAACACTAGTTTAATTGTTCCTTCGATTTGATTTTGATTTTGTTTAAGTAATTTAGCAGCTCCAAGTAACATTGCGGTGTGCATATCATGTCCACAAGAATGCATGCATCCATTTGTCGATTTAAAATCGCAACTTGTTTCTTCTTTCATAGGAAGTGCATCCATATCTGCTCGTAATAAGAAGGTTTTTCCTGGATTTGGTCCTGAAATTGTGGCAACAATTCCGCTCTCACAAATCTCTGTCGGTTCGTAACCAAACTCCATCAGTTTATTCATGACAAACGCTTTTGTTTTTGGAAGTTCGGCACCTACTTCAGGATTTTCATGAATAAATCGTCTATATTCTATCAGTTCATCTTTTATTAATTGTGCTTGATTCATAAATTCATTCATTTAAGATTCCTCCAAGTTAGTTTATGTTTTCTGTAAACAAATCATATCAAAAAAATAGGACATATAGGGTCCAATTCAAAATTATTTTTACCAATTTTTAAAAAAATATAAAAAAGATTAATTAAAAAAATAAATTAATCTTTTCATTTAATATAGAATTATAAGGATATTAAGAATAATAGGGTCAGGATGAAGAGTAGAGACACATTATATAACGTAAATACTTTTAAATATTTTGCCGTTTGATTCGGATAGGTTTGAGCAAATAATTTATATGAAATGACGCTAGCTAGTGAGGCAATTAGGGTTCCAAGTCCACCGATATTGACTCCGATGAGGAGTGATTTTGCATAAGGTGTGAAAGTTGAGAGTAAGATAGCGGCCGGTACATTACTAATGATTTGTGAGGAAAGAATCCCTGCCAAATAAGTTTTTGGCTCAGTTTGAAGCATTGCTTGCATCCAGTGTGTTAATGCAGGAATAGAAGAGATATTCCCGATAAAAACAAAGAAAGCAATAAAGGTTATGAGTAGTGCGTAATCTACCTTTTTGAATAGGGAACGGTCTGAAATTAGGACGAATAAAAGAGTCAAAATGAACGTCCATTCTACTTTTATGAGATGAAACACGGACATTAAAATGATGCCAAGTAAAAAAGAATAGGCTAATACCTTTTTAGGTTGTTCGA
>NZ_JAGAVR010000095.1:0-18904 GCF_017941855.1 Turicibacter sp.
CAACAAATTGAACTATTAGAAGACGCCTACGATAATTGTCTCGATGAATTAGAGAGATGGAAAAGTATTGTAAAAACAATTGCACCTGAGATGATAGATGAAGAATAAAAAAGGCTTACATTAGTTTTGACCTCATTCGACACTTGATATGCAACGGAATATCTGATACAATCCGATATGTTACAAAATAGAGTTTTGAGTATGAAACAACATGATATTATCAATTAAATAGGCTCATCAAATAAAATTCATAATAATCGAGTATGAATTTTTTTATCTAGCCAGATAGAGGTGCAAAGCATGAATATTAAAAATATTGCCATTATTGCCCACGTTGATCATGGTAAAACGACTTTAGTCGATCAATTACTTCGCCAAGCGGGAACATTCCGTGAAAATGAAGCAGTTGCTGATCGCGTGATGGATTCAAATGATATCGAACGTGAACGTGGAATTACGATTTTAGCGAAAAATACTGCGATTGATTATAAAGATTATCGTATTAACATTTTAGATACACCAGGACATGCTGACTTTGCAGGGGAAGTTGAGCGTATCATGAACATGGTAGATGGTGTTTTATTAGTTGTTGATGCTTACGAAGGAACAATGCCTCAAACTCGTTTCGTCTTAAAGAAAGCATTAGAACAAAAATTAACACCAATCGTTGTGGTTAATAAAATTGACCGTCCTGCTGCTCGTCCAGAGGAAGTAGTCGATGAAGTGTTAGAATTATTCATTGAATTAGGGGCAGATGATGATCAATTAGAATTCCCAGTTGTTTACTGTTCAGCTTTAAACGGAACAGCAAGCTTAAGTTCAGATCCTGCGGATCAAGAAGAAAACATGGAATCTATTTTTGAATCTATTTTAGAAAACATTCCAGATCCAGGAATGGATCCAAACGGTACACTTCAATTCCAACCTGCTTTATTAGACTATAATGAATATGTAGGGCGTATTGGGGTAGGACGTGTTGTACGCGGAACGATTAATGTGAACCAAATGGTTTCAATTTGTCGTTTAGATGGAACAACTCAACAATTCCGTATCACGAAATTATTCGGATTCTTAGGATTAAAACGTATCGAAATTGAATCAGCAGAAGCTGGAGATATTGTAGCCATTGCTGGATTACCTGATATCAACGTAGGTGAGACGGTTTGTGAAATCGGTCATGAAGAAGCATTACCAATTTTACATATTGATGAACCAACGTTAAAAATGACATTCTCAACGAACTCATCTCCATTCTCAGGACAAGAAGGAAAACACGTCACAGCTTCTAAAATTGATGAGCGTTTATATAAAGAAATTCAACGTGATGTTTCATTATTAGTTGAACGTGTTGGAACGAAAGAAGAGTGGGTTGTTTCAGGTCGTGGAGAACTTCACTTATCAATCTTACTTGAAAATATGCGTCGTGAAGGATTCGAACTTGAAGTTTCAAAACCAGAAGTTATCATCCGTGAAATCGATGGTGTCTTATGCGAACCATATGAATATGTTCAAATTGAGTCACCTGAAGAGCATGTCGGAAGTGTGATTGAAGCCATGGGATACCGTAAAGGTCAATTACAAAATATGATTCATAATGAAAATGGACAAGTTCGTTTAATTTATGATGTACCATCACGTGCTTTAATTGGATTCATGACAGAATTCTTAACTTTAACAAAAGGTTACGGAATCATTAACCATACTTTCTCTGAATACCGTCCGATGGAAAAAGGTTCAGTCGGAGAACGTAAAAATGGGGCTTTAGTTTCAATGGAAAACGGAAAAGCAACAAACTACGGTTTAATGGGACTTGAAGATCGCGGAATCATGTTTATCGAACCAGGAGCTGCCGTATATGAAGGGATGATCGTGGGAGAAAACAACAAAGATTTAGATTTAGCCGTAAACGTAACGCGTGCAAAACAATTAACAAACTGTCGTTCAGCTGGTAAAGATAATACAGTGGTATTAAAGAAACCACGCTTAATTACACTCGAATACGCCTTAGAATATATTAACGAAGATGAATTAGTTGAGATTACCCCAACATCAGTTCGTCTACGTAAAAAAATCTTAGATACAAATGAGCGTAAAAAATACGACAAACGTAAACGTAATGCTGAGTAATGTTTCATTAAAAAAACGTCTAAGTGGCACTTTGCTACTGAGACGTTTTTTTATTTTTAGGGAAAACCATTTTTATTTAAATTTAAAAGACCCGAAAAAAATTCGGGTCTTTTAGGAGTTAAGGACGTGGACCTTTAGAAATAATGACGTTCATAATATCACCTTCACTTGCATTGTATCCTGCTTGACGATCCTGACTTGCAATGGTTCCATCAGGAGCATTTGAATAGTCATAAGTAAAGACACACGTTAATCCGCTATACTCGCAAGTTTGACGAGCATCATATTCAGATAATCCTGTTAAGGCAGGAACTGTTAAATGACCGCCAAGGTTAACAACGATTTGAATATTAGCACCTGTTTCAACACGGCGATCATAAAGAGATTGCGCAATAATTTTATTTTTCTCAGCTGAGTCAACATATTGATAGGTAATCGATGGCGTAATATTAGCACCTTTTAAATTTTGCTCATCTACCCATTCCATAAATGAAATTTCAGTATCTCCGATGAAATTTTTTACGCCTACTTTACCAAGTGATATTGTAATTGTGACTAAATCGCCTTTTTTAATCACTTCACCAGAAGAAATACTCGATTCGATAATCGTATTAGCTGCCACCGAGTTATGGTATTTTTCAGTCAACATTAAGTTTACTGTATTTGCAGTCGCCCAAGCCTTGATTTCTTCAATCGTCATTGAATTTAGACTTGGCACTGTAATACCAGGTCCTGTTGAAACTTCAACCGTTAGTGTTTCAGTTTTTGGATTAAATTCAATTTCTGGTTCAATGCTTTGAGTGATGATTTGGTTTTCTGGCACCGTATCATGCGCCACTTTCTCATATACGACGGTTACGTTGTTTTTTTGAGCCCATGCTTTGACATCATCTTCTGTTTTAGTTTTTAAATCAATCATGCTCATCATAAAAGGTGAACCTGTTGAAACATAAAACGTTACTTTTGTCTTACGTTTAATTTCGGTTAGGTCTTTATCTAAATCCGATTTAATAAAGTGATTTTTTTCAATGGTTTCATCTGCTAAATTTTTAATGGTCGCATTCATTAAATTATTTTCATCAATCCAGTTCATTAATTCGTCGGTTGTCCATGTTTCATCAAAATCTGGAAGTGTCACGATGACTTCAGGATCGATTCCAAGAGACATCACCAACGTCATCTCGCCCCCTTTTTTTACTTTCTTACCGGGTGCGATATTTTGTGAAATAAGTGTTCCTTTTTCAAACTCGTGATTATATTCTTCGACATATAACATCGTCATGTTATTTTTGGTTCCCCATGTCGCAATTTGCGAAGGCGTATAGGCTGAGAAATCAGGAACCTCTACCTTATTCCCAAAGATAAGATAGAAAATAACAGATAAAACGGCAACGGCACCTGTTATTAAGGCAATGATTTGATTTCTTTTTTTATTAGGATTAATAAAACGTTCATATTTTTCATCTGTTTTAATTGAAACACCGGGTCCTTTTGGTGAATTTACTTCAACTTTTTCTGGTTCTGATTTGACCGTTTGACGTAAATCTACTTCAATTTTGGGTGTTGGTGTTGATTTGACGGGTTGTTGCGTAAATGCTTTTTCATAAGGTTTTGATTCAAGAGGTGTTTCTTTTGGTAATTCATTGTTTAAAAATTGATTAAAAAAATCATTATTTTTCTGACTCATACTTTCCTCCTATAACACGTTACCTACCTAAATTAGTTAATTTTCTCCTTAAAATGTTTAAATATCCTTTAATTAGAATACAATCATTATACTCTGTTTAAAAATACCATGTCAATTTGTTAAAGCTTGAACTTTCTTAAGATTTATTAACATTTTAATTAATTCGTTTATTAAACAATTTAATTTCGGAGACACTAAGTAAAGTGGCACACATTTAGGCAAATATCGATAAAACTGTGAAAATAAGTATATTTTTATCTAGTTAAGATATTGACAAACTATTGATTAATTATATAATAGAATAGGTTTATTATTAGTAAACAAATAGTTTATTTATTTAGTCGAAAAGTTGAGGTGTTGCCATGATAATCGGAGAAAAAATTAGGCGTTTACGAATGGAACTTCAGTTAACACAAGAAGAATTAGCTGATCGTACCGAATTAACAAAAGGATATATCTCACAGGTAGAACGTGATTTAGCTTCACCATCGATCGCAACCCTTGTTGATATATTAGAGGCACTAGGAACAACTCTTGGTGAGTTTTTTGCTGAAGAAAAAAATGATCAGAAAGTTGTTTTTCAACGTGAAGATGTATTTATAAAAGAAGAGTTAGATTATAATATGACCATTCGCTGGATTATTCCAAATGCTCAAAAGAATGAAATGGAGCCGATCATTGTGGATTTAGAACCAGGTGGAATGTCATATGATGATGAGCCTCACCATGGTGAGGAATTTGGTTATGTGTTAAAAGGAGAAGTTGAGCTTGTCCTGGGAACTAAACGATATAAAGTGAAAAAAGGCGAGAGTTTTTATTATAAAGCAGATGTTGACCACAAGTTAAAGAACAGTTCAAAAGCACCTGCATCTGTACTTTGGGTCGCGACGCCACCAACTTTCTAGTTATTTTGAGGAGGATCTGGTATGACAAAAGTGCCATTAGTTGAGATTAAAAATTTAACAAAAGAATACGATGGGGACATTATTTTAAAAGGAATCGATTTAACGATTCATCAAAATGAATTTGTTACCTTATTAGGACCATCTGGTTGCGGTAAAACAACCCTTCTTCGTATTATTGGTGGATTTGATACACCGACATCGGGTGAGGTAAAGTTTGATGGAAAAGACCTTATTCAAATTCCATCTTATAAACGTGAAATTAATACAGTTTTCCAAAAATATGCGTTATTTCCGCACTTAAACGTGTTCGATAACATCGCATTTGGATTAAGAATGAAAAAAGTGCCAGAGTCTGAAGTTAAAGAACGTGTAAACCGTATGTTGAAAATGGTTAAACTTTTTGATTATGCTAATCGTCGTATCGATTCATTATCTGGAGGACAACAACAACGTATTGCGATTGCTCGTGCCTTAGTTAATCGTCCAAAAGTTCTTTTACTTGATGAACCATTAGGAGCGCTTGACTTAAAATTACGACAAGACATGCAATATGAATTAAAAGAAATCCAACGTGAAATGGGAATTACGTTTATTTTTGTTACTCATGATCAAGAAGAAGCCTTAACGATGTCGGATACCATTGTTGTCTTAAATGATGGATTAATTCAACAAATTGGAACACCAGTTGATATTTACAATGAGCCACGTAATCGTTTTGTTGCAAACTTCATTGGAGAAAGTAACATTGTCCGCGGAGTGATGCTTGAAGATTACAAAGTTGAATTTGAAAATCATGTTTTTGAATGTGTCGATCGAGGATACAATGCAAATGAAGTAGTTGATATCGTCATTCGTCCTGAGGATTTACAAATTGTTTCAAAAGATAAGGGAGCCTTTACAGGAGTTGTAGATACGGTCATCTTCAAAGGGGTTCATTATGAAATTATTGTGATGGTCGAGGGGCGCGAATATATTGTACATAGTACACAAAGTGCAGAAGTCGGGGCAGAAGTTGGGATGACAGTTGCTCCAGCTGATATTCATGTCATGGAAGTTGGGGTATAGCTCATGCATGAATCAACAAAACGTTTAAGTTATCCTTATATTGTGTGGATTTCAATCATGATCATCATCCCAATGATTTTGATTTTCTTATATAGTATCATTGATCCAAGTGATGGAAATCCAATGGCCTTCAGATTTACGCTTGAAAATTATGTTAAATTCTTTAATCCAATCTATATTGCAACTCTTGGGCGTTCGTTATGGATCGCCTTTGTTTCGACATTATTATGTTTTATGTTTGGGTATCCACTAGCTTGGATTATTGCTCAATTATCTCCCAAACGACAATCTTCTATTTTACTATTATTTATTATGCCAATGTGGATTAACATGTTATTACGTACGTATGCATGGATCTCAATTCTTGGAAAAAATGGTATTTTGAATAATATTTTAGATTTCTTCGGAATTGCGCCCGTGGACATTATGTATTCTGATTTTTCAATTATGTTAGGGATGGTTTATAACTTCTTGCCGTTTATGGTGTTACCAATTCATACGGCTATCTCTAAAGTAGATAAGAACTTGATTGATGCGGCCCGTGATTTAGGAGCTAATAGCAAACAAGTCTTTACCCGTGTCGTATTTCCGTTAACATTACCAGGGATTATTACAGGAATTATCATGGTCTTCTTACCGGCTGTGAGTACGTTCGTCATTCCACAGTTACTTGGTGGTGGACAATTTATGATGATTGGGAACTTAATTGAAAAACAATTCTTATTAACAGGTAATTGGTACTTTGGATCAGCTTTATCCATGATTCTGATGCTCTTTATCTTACTTTCAATCTGGTTGATGAAAAAATTCGATTCAGATGGACAAGCAGGAGGTGCCTTACCATGGTAAATAAGTGGTTATCAAGATGTTACTTAGCTTTAATGTTCCTTTTCTTATATGCACCGATTGGCGTTCTTATTTTATTCTCGTTTAACGAATCAAAATCGAGCGGAAAGTGGACTGGATTTTCACTTCAATGGTATCAAGAGTTGTTCCAAGATAGCAAAATGCAAACAGCCGTCTTATATACCGTGGTTGTGGCCGTTATTGCCACAGCTATTTCGGTTGTCGTTGGAACCTTTACCTCGATTGGAATTTATAAACTAACAAAGAAAACGAAAGCCTTTGTTTTAAATATTAACTATTTGCCAGTTATTAGTCCAGATATCGTGATTGCGGTTGCCTTAATGATGCTCTTTAAAACCGTTAAATTAAACTTTGGATTTACGACCATGCTACTTGCTCATATCATGTTCTGTATTCCTTACGTTGTTTTATCTGTTTTACCTCGTCTTTATGCGATGAATCCGAATATGGCTGAAGCGGCAATGGATTTAGGTGCTACACCGATGCAAGCGATTCGTAAAGTCGTTATTCCAGAGATTATGCCAGGAATTATGGCAGGAGCCTTAATGGCCTTTACGATGTCGATTGATGACTTTGTGATTAGTTACTTTACAGCTGGAAATGGTGCGACAAACTTATCCATTGAAGTTTATTCAATGGCAAAACGAGGAATTCGTCCGACTGTTAATGCTTTAGCGACTATTATGGTAAGTTTTGTATTAATTTCAGTTTTAATTTCAAATAATCTTTCAATTAGAAAGAAAAAGGAGGTGTAGGAATCTCATGAAAAATTGGTTGAAGCTTTTGGGTCTTTCCCTTGTTGCCATGTTAGCGGCTTGTTCGAGTGGTGATACACAAAAACTTTATGTTTACAACGTGGGAGAATATATTGATCCTGAGGTATTAGATATTTTTGAATCTGAATTTAATTGTAAAGTGTATTATGAATTATATGATTCAAATGAAACGATGTATCAAAAGATTAAAGCAGGGGGAACAAACTATGACGTAGCCTTCCCATCGGATTATATGGTAGAAAAAATGATCAAAGAAAATCTTGTTCTACCACTTGATTACAGCAAAATTCCAAATTTTGAATATATTTCAGATGCGTATAAAAATTTACCTTATGATCCTGATAATTTGTATACAGTTCCTTATTTCTGGGGAACCGTTGGAATTTTATATGATAAAACCGTTGTTAAAGAACCTGTCGATTCTTGGTCAATTTTGTGGGATGAAGATTATAAAGGGAATATCTTTATGTATGATAGTCAACGTGACTCATTAATGGTCGCTTTAAAATTATTAGGTTACTCAATGAATACTCAAAATATTGATGAATTAGAACAAGCGAAGCAACTTTTAATCGATCAACGTCCGCTTGTTTATGCCTATGTTACAGATCAAGTCATTGATAATATGATTGCAGGAAATGCAGCATTAGCGGTTGTCTATTCAGGTGATGCGACCTATATCATGGATGAAAATGAAAACATGGAATATGCCATTCCAAAAGAAGGATCAAATACATGGGTGGATGCCATGGTTATTCCATCAACAGCTCAAAATGTTGATTTAGCCCATGAGTTTATTAATTTTATGCAACGTCCAGAGATTGCCTTAATGAATACAGAGTATGTCATGTATTCTACACCTAATACTGAAACATTAGAGATGGTTTCAGAAGAGGAGTGGACACAAAATGATGCATACAGTCCCTCACAAGATTTATTAGACTTCTTACCGATGGAAACCTTTAGAGATCCAGGGGAGTTTGTTAGAGAGTATGATGATATTTGGACACAAGTTTTAGCAGCTTCAAAATAAAAAAAAGCACTCGATTAGTTTAATCGAGTGCTTTTTTTTGGTAAAGAGAGAAGAGAATGCTGTTAATCATTTTACGGATTTAAAATAGGATTACATATAGCCGCACGTAAATCTTTAAATGACATCTATCTGCACGGATGCTGATATGATTATGAGTTTGACTTGCTAGGAAAAATTTTGACTATTCGATTAAATGAAACGAAGTAAGGTGTTGAAGTTGAGACATTCAAAATCACTGTCTAGGGGAGATTAGGGACTATGCTATTTAAAGGCTCCTAATTGACTGTGAAGGAGGTGTTCATCTTCAAGACGTTAATCTTGTAAACTACGTTGTTTTAGTATTGAATTGATAACCACTGCTAGTGATTGGGAATGGTTAATTGAAGGATTACGTTCCAATGACCAGTCGGTGTTTGGGATACTTGACCGTATTGCGTTAGAGATGGTGAGTTTTAACCAGTCAGTGGTAAGACGACAATAGTAGTCTTTCATTGGACGATTGAAATGATGTTCCTTAATCCTGTACACATTAGAGGGGCGATAATCTATGTGATTCAAGTTAGTCAGTTAAATGACGATGCTGGTGTTAATTTTATGGGAACTCTAATCCCATCAGGGATCAACTTCTTTGTCGATTCTCAAGAACAAGCCACTTTGACTTTTTTAAATAAAATTTTAGCTGCTTTTGTTCTTTAGTCTTATTTTTTCAAGTTTTTATAGGATGGTATAGGCGGGTTAATCCAATGAAGGAGGTGCCTGAATGGAACATAAGCAGATGGTCAGCTTGTGTATGAGTGTTAAAATAAAGAATCGTATTGGTGAAGAGATTTAGATCGTTTAATCGGGATTGACATTGAGAGTAGAGTGATTTCGATAACGATGAAATTGATACGTTTAAAAATCATTCTATTTCAAATTTTTTTAACAACGATAAGAAAAAGATGGGGGGTGAGTCTGTTGATTGATTAAATTTGAATGAAGCATCTAAGTTTTATTGTAAGGGATTCATTTAATTCTGTTATGTGTTTTCGTTGTATGATAAAATAAAAGTAATTAGGTGAAAAATTTAGGGGGATTAACTTCATGAACGAACAGAAAAATAAATTGTCTTTTGAGGCATCCTACACATTAGATGTGATTGGATTACTAGACTTACTTTTTTCAGGTGAAATTGATGAGGATACGGAGTTCGTTCGTTACTTAGAAGAGCAATTAAGTGAAAATTGTGAGGGATTATTAAATAAAGTGCGCAACACTTTACCAAAGGGAGAATCCATAGGAAGCACCTTAATTCCTTTAATCGCAACCGACTCAGAATTTAATGATCTTCGTTTGTCAGAACTGTTACAAAGTCCAAAGTATCTAGTCACTCAATTAAAAAAACAAACGATAAAAAAAAATCTTTCTAAAGCTTATCAAAAGTTTTTAAATAAAGATGTAGAGAAGGTTTTTGAACAATTAGGCCTCGTTATTGCGGAACTTGAGCGATGTAAATTCAAGAACTTTTGGTTAGAAAATCGTTTGCCATTGATTAATGAACAAATAAAACGTTATGATAAAGAGTGCCAGCCATTAAACGTGATTGAAACGTTAAATCAATCACTCACGCCACAGCATATTGAGCGACGCAATGTATATGTGGTGAGTTTTGAATTACTAGATTTAAAGTCGATTCAACTGTTTAATGAAGATGTTGTCGTTTCGATTAAACGCTCAACTAAACAGGTGTTAGAATGCTTGACAGAACAATTATTACAACCCATTTCGATTCATAGGCAATTAAGAGCGCGTGTCCGAGCGTTAAAGCATGATCAAATGCTTTTAAATGCTTTAAAGCATGTGAAAGAGGAATATAAGGATTTAGGTTCTTATTTAGAAGCTAATGTGAAACTAGCGTATCAAATGTATTTAAACACTCAACTTCATCTTTGTGATCAACCTTATCAATATTTAGGACGCTATCAATTTGGGACATACAAACTTTCGACCTTGTTTTATCATTATATGCAGACTCATCCGAAAATAAGTTCTCAATCTATCTCTGATTATTTAGTAGAAGTTGTTGAACAAGTAGAGGTTGATCAGTTTGATCAACGCTATCTGACAATTATGAGCCACATATTATAAGGAGGGGCAAAGATGCCATCACCGATTGTGCACTTGAATGTTATCCAAAACGTTTCAAAACGTTTATCGATTCCCATGACATCTGATTTGTTGCTTGGTTCAATTAGTCCTGATGCCATTCATATGAGGCCGAATCAAACGTGGGCAGATAAGGCGGTCACACATTTTTATGACATAGCAGATGACGATTATGTTGAGGCGATTTTACAAGCGAAACAAATAATTACAGGCGTGACTCAAGACTTTAAACTTGGATATTTAATTCATTTATATACAGATTACCTATGGCGTGAAATTATTTATGCTCCTTATTTTCATGCTCGAAAAGAAAGGATGGAACGCTTAGAGTTGCATGCCCTTTATTACCGTGATATGCAACGAATCGATGATTTATTAAAAGGACAGGTCTTACCCTTATCGGCTGATTTAAAACAAGCCATTGCAATGCCGGTCTGTCCCTTGTTAAGTCGGGATGAGGTTGAACAATGGCGCCTTAAAGTTTTAAAGCAAGATTTAGAAAAAGATAAGCAAGGTGACACGGAACTTGAAGCCTTTTATATGACTGATATTTTGTTGTTTATTGAAAGGTGTTGTCAGCAGATCGTGACTTATTTTCATCTCTTTGAAGACTAGCAACCAAGTTGCTAGTTTTTTCTTTCGCTTGACTAAAAAAATATCCTCGTAATACAATAAACAAAGCAACCTAAGAATCGGAGGAAAAAACGTTGAATAAATATGATGTACTTATCGTAGGGGCAGGACCAGCCGGTCTTTTTACAGCTATTATGTGTGCTGAAAAAAAACAGCGCATTGCCATTCTTGAAAAAAATAAATCGTGTGGGCGTAAATTATTAATGGCGGGTGCAGGGAAATGTAATATTACACAAGCGGGTGACATTCATCACTTTTTAGAGTGTTATGGACCTAATGCAAAATTTTTAAAACATGCCCTCCTTTCATTTCAAAATGAAGACTTACTAGCTTTCTTTAGAAAACGTGGCTTAGAATTTATGACAACCGAAAAGGGAAAGATTTTTCCAAAATCACAAAAATCGATGGATGTCTTACAAGTTTTATTAAAAGAATGTCACAAACGTCACATTGACATCATCACTGAAACGGCTGTACAGTCAATCGAAAAAGTAGATGATCTTTTTACTGTGAAAACCAATCAAGTGTCATATGAAGCCAAAAAAGTTGTGATTGCAACAGGAGGACTGAGTTATCCTCATACTGGGTCAACAGGAGATGGACAAGTCATAGCAAAGTCATTCGGACATAAAATTATCCCAATGAAGCCTGCTTTAACGCCCTTAAAAATTAAAAATTACGAACTTGTGGATATGTCGGGAACGTCATTTGAAGACTTATCATATACACTTTGGCGTGGCGGAAAAAAAATAGGCGCTTATCACGGGGACTTTTTATTAACACATACTGGTGTTTCAGGCCCTGGAATTATCAATCATTCACGCTATATGCAAGCTGGTGATGTTATTAAATGTAACTTCGTTGGAGCTGAGTCGATTGAAGCATTTAGAAGTCAATTAACAAAAAAATTAGCAGCGGGTGGAAAAACACTTGTCAAAACGATTGTACGTGATTTAAATCTGACGAAACGCTTTGCTGATAAGGTACTTGAACTATGTCACATCAGTGATGACTTAAAGTGTGCTGAAATTAGTAAGGTGACACGCCAAAAATTATTAACGATATTAACGGAGTACGAAATGGAAGTTAAAGAGCTTGGAGGCTATCATGTGGCCATGGTCACGACAGGCGGTGTTTCGATTAAAGAAATTAAATCCAAAACGATGGAGTCTAAAAAAGTTGAGAATCTATACTTTGTGGGAGAAGTATTAGACATTGATGGCGATACAGGTGGATATAATATCCAAGCAGCGTTTTCAATGGGATACATTGCGTCTTTAGCAATTAATGCTTAAAACTTACAATAGTCGAAGTTTGTATTTTCTTGACATCACATAATCAGACCGATATACTAGTGAGTGTTGATTTTTACCTTTTTCGAAGGGAGAGTTTAGAAATGAATCAAAGACTATCAATTAAAACGGTCGTTGCGATTGGGATTGGAGCTGCCATTTTTGTCGTTTTATCGCGTTTTGCCTCATTACCAACCGGAATTCCAAATACAAACTTTGAAACAGCTTATGCTGTCTTAGCTTTAATTGCATTATTATATGGTCCAATGGCTGGGTTAGCAACAGGGCTTATTGGTCACTTTTTAAAAGATATTTTAATTTGGGGAAGTCCATGGTTTAGTTGGATTATTGCCTCAGGAATGATTGGACTTGTGATTGGATTACTAGCCAAACGAATTGACATGGAAGATGGTATCTTTGGCAAACGAGAAATCATTATCTTTAACCTAGCTCAAATCGCGGCAAATATCGTCGGATGGTTTATTGTAGCACCGATGCTTGACGTATTGATTTATGCTGAACCGTCAGATAAAGTTTATCTTCAAGGAGCGGTTGCGGGATCGTTTAACATGATTACGATTGGAATTTTAGGTTCTTTATTAGTTGGGGCTTATGCAAAAACACGTACCCCAAAGGGAAGTTTAAAACCTGAATATTAATCCTTAGTTAAAAAGCATCTGAAGAAGCGTTATCAGATGCTTTTTTTACATAAAAAACATTGTCGAAGTTTGTCTGTTTTATAAAATTTGTGTTATAATATTGAAGTTAAATAAAAATCGAGATTAGGTGAATTAAAAAGAATGATAACAAATTTGTTAGATTGATTTTAATTCATCTAATTTTTTGTCGCGTGAAAAGAAAGGATGATGAGAATGCGAAAACCGATGATTGAATTTGAAAATTTTAGTTTTCAATATCGTGTGCAGTCAAGTCCAACCCTTAAAAATATAAATTTGTGTATTTATGAAGGTGAAAAGGTTTTAATCGTTGGGCCTTCTGGTTCTGGGAAAAGTACGTTAGCTCATTGTATTAATGGATTAGTGCCTAATATTTATAAAGGTCAGTTAAGTGGAAATCTTAAAATTAAAGGTGAAAATGCTCTAAAGCATAATCTGTTTAAACGATCTAATTATGTAGGGACAGTTCTTCAAAATCCCGATGACCAATTTATTGGCTTAACGGTAGGAGAGGATATTGCGTTTAAACTTGAAAATTTAGAAGTGCCACAAGCTGAAATGAAGTCAATTGTGAATGAAGTCTCTACACTTGTTGATATCAAGACGCATTTAAAATCTGCTCCACACGAATTATCAGGCGGACAAAAGCAACGTGTTACGCTTGCCGGTGTTATGGTGGATGATATTGATATTTTATTATTTGATGAACCATTAGCCAATTTAGACCCAGCAGCTGGAGAGCAGACAATGTCATTAATTGATGAAATTTCAAGAAAAACGCATAAAACGATTGTGATTATTGAGCATCGTTTAGAAGACGTTTTACAGGCATGCATTGATCGAATTATTGTAATGAATGAAGGTTGTATTATTGCTGATATGACACCAAATGAGTTATTAGCCTCAAATCTTTTATCTCAAATTGGAATTCGCGAACCTTTATATGTGACAGCGTTAAAATACGCAAATTGCGAGATTTTAGCGAGTATGAATCCACAATCTTTAAATCAAATGGATTTATCAAGATGTCAAGAGGCACTTCATCGTTGGTATGATCAGACGGAAATTCAAAAAGAACGAAATCAGGAAGACATTTTGCTTGAGTTTAAGAAAGTTTGTTTTGGTTATCAATCTGATAGCTTAACCTTAAAGGATGTCTCATTCCAAATTCGTAAAGGTGAAATGTTGAGTTTAGTTGGAAAAAATGGCGCAGGAAAATCAACAATTTCAAAGTTGATTAGTGGATTTTATCAACCGATTTCAGGAACGATTTTATTGAATGGCGAAGATATGGGAACTCAAACGATTAAGGAACGAGCAGATAAGATAGGGCTTGTGATGCAAAATCCGAATCAGATGATTTCAAAGACAAAAATTTTTGATGAAGTGGCTCTTGGACTTCGTGTTCGTGGGATATCAGAAACAGAAGTTCAGGAACGTGTGATTGAAACATTAAAAATCTGTGGTCTTTATCCATATCGTAATTGGCCGATTTCAGCTTTAAGCTTTGGTCAGAAAAAACGTGTAAGTATTGCAGCTATTTTGGTTTTAAATCCAGAACTTTTAATTTTAGATGAGCCAACTGCCGGACAAGATTTACGTCATTACACCGAAATTATGGAGTTTTTAGTCGAACTTAATCAACGTGGCATTACCATTTTAATGATTACACATGACATGCATTTAATGCTTGAATACACAACTCGTGCCATTGTGATTACAAATGGGGAAGTGTTAGCTGATACGTCAACGTGGCATGTTTTAACTGACGATCAACTGATTGAAGCCTCTCATTTAAAGAAAACATCACTTTATCAACTGGCCATGCAGACAGGACTTCCGAGTGCGGTGGACTTTATTCGAAAATTTATTTTTGCAGATAAGGCGGTGAGAACTTAATGAATACTAAAATGCTTGCTTATATTGATGTGGATTCACCCATACACCGTTTAACAGGGAGTACGAAGCTAATTTGCTTTTTACTTTGGTCTATCACGGCGATGTTAAGTTATGATACGCGTGTTCTTGGGATGATGTTTATCATCAGTTTAATTTTATTTAAGCTATCAAAAGTTGAATTTAAACAAGTGGCGCTCGTCTTTTATTTTATTTTAATTTTCTTAGTTATCAATAATATAGCGGTCTTTATTTTTTCCCCAGTTGAAGGCGTTCATATTTACGGAACACAGCATGATTTGTTTAAATTATTTGGACCGTATGTCTTAACGCAGGAACAATTATTTTATCAATTTAATATGACCTTGAAGTACTTAACGATTATTCCCCTTGGTTTAGTCTTCTTATCAGCAACTGATCCAAGTGAATTTGCAGCGTCACTATCCAAAATTGGAATTAGTTATCGACTGGCTTATTCTGTTGCGATTGCTATGCGTTATATTCCAGATATTCAACGTGATTTTGTTGAGATTTCTCAAGCTCAGCAAGCGCGTGGAATTGATATGTCTAGCAAGGCAACATTATGGGTTCGTCTTAAAAATACGTCTGCCATTTTAATGCCTCTTATTTTGACTAGTTTAGATCGTATTGAAACAATCAGCTATGCGATGGAATTAAGGGCATTCGGTAAACATAAAAAACGCACCTTTTATTCTGAACGTCCGTTTTTAAAGCGAGATACTTATACACTTGTAGGATTTAGCGTTTTAATGGCCATTTTTTTAGTTATTACCTTTTCTAATGGAACGCGCTTTTATAATCCTTTTATTTAAATAAAAAATCGTCATGATTTGTTTCATGACGATTTTTTTGTTTTAATGCGACTATTTTAAAAAATTCTTATCTTATAAAAGAAGGGGGGATAGGGTGGAATTTTGACTAGAACGGTGAAGGGATATGAAGAGATGGTAAACTCAAAAAATGAAGCCGATATTAGAAGTAGAACGAGTTAAAAGTGTGCTACCTGATTTAATTCTCTAAACGTTTGAACAGGTAGCAGTTAGCTTACTTCATTTAGAAAAAACATTCATGAAAGCAATTAAAATATTGATTGAAAAGATCAATTAAGTGAGGCGTTGATTGTGTTCAAAATTTATACTATCTAGTTCATAATGATTTTTTGAACCAGATGACATACATGCTTTTCTCAAGCCGCCTATAAAGTAAAAAAACATTGTTTATGCACAGATTAAGATTTGATTATTCTTAAATAAGAAAAAAAAGTCTATTAGATAGGGATTACCTATTAAAAATTTGAGTCGACATTAAGGAAAAGGAGCCTCTTAAAGGCGGCTCCTTTTCTACTTTAGTTCAATGTAATAGATTTTTAGGTAGAATACCTGTTTTTTTCCAAGCATAATAGACACTTAGTTGATAGACTTGAGGTTCTTTAATTTTTTCTAAGAAGGTTGCTGCTTCTTCATCAGCGGTAAAAATCGCTTTGATAGCAGGGCATATTTTTAATGCTTGATCGTATCGGTAAGTATTTTCACAAGGTGTAGCGGGTCCTGTATGCCATCTGATTAATAAAATTTCCTCAAGTGTTAGACGAATATATTGCTGCGCAATAATGACGCTTTTTTCTCCATGACCGAGAGGAAAATCATCGATGCAGTCATAGGTGAAGTAGCATTCTTTTTCATTTTTTTGATTGTATCGAAGTTTTAAAACGGGTTTGAAAATATTCACTTTACATAAATCATGTAAATAGCCTGCTAAGTAGATACTTTCAAGTGTTAATCCTAGATGGAATCGTTTGTTTTTTTCGATTAGTAATTCAACAACGTTATGACTATGGATGGCTAATCCATATGGATAATTACAATGCCCCCTTACACTAGCAGGTGCAAGGAAGTAATCACTTTTATTTAGAAATTTTATTAGGTCTTCCATTCCTTCCCGCTCAATGGAGTTAAGTCGGCCTAAGATTACTTGCTTTACACTCATTATTATGTCTCTCCTACATTTATAAACGTTTTCTTTACTATATCTTATATGAGTAGTGAAAGTATCGGAATTTTTGTCGAAAGAAATGAGTTTTTTTTGACTAAATGTAAAGAAGTTATGTAAAATGATGTTCTAAATAGTTGACAACATTCGACAATCAAAGTAAACTTAAAAAGTCTATAAATTTTTAGGCTAAACTATCAACAATGAAGCTATATGTAGGTTTGTAGGAGGTTGAGAAAATGAATAAGTTGAAAGATAAGGGAAATCCGTGGGCGTTATTACCGCTAGGATTATTTTTAGTATTGTTTGTGGGAAGTGGAGTTATCACAGGTGATTTTTACTATATGCCGGTGTTAGTTGCGTTTATGTTAGCAGCTGCTTGTGCCTTTTTATTTAATCGTACAGCAACCTTTAACGAGAAAATCGCCGTTTTTTGTAAGGGAGCAGGTCATGAAAATATTATCATGATGATTGTTATTTTTTTATTAGCTGGAGCTTTTTCAGGTGTTGCAAAATCTATTGGTGCCGTGGACGCAACCGTAAATATGAGTTTATCTGTGTTACCCCCTAATTTAGTCGTTGCAGGATTGTTTATTATTGCAAGTTTTATTTCTATTTCAATGGGAACATCGGTTGGAACGATTACGGCTTTAACACCAATTGGATTAGGGATTGCTAATGCCACAGGAATTCCTGTGGCTCTTGTTGTTGGAGCGGTTGTAGGGGGAGGAATGTTCGGTGATAATTTATCGATGATTTCTGATACAACGATTGCTGCTGTTAGAACTCAAGGTTGTGAATTAAAGGATAAGTTTAAAGTAAACTTCTTTATCGTCTTACCAGCTGCGATTATTTCTTTGATATTATTAGTCGTGACGACAATGTCATTTGATCAAACGACCACAAGTGTTGGAAGTTTTGAATGGATTAAAGTTTTACCGTACTTGTATATTTTAGTAGGAGCATTAGTCGGAATTAATGTATTTGCCTTATTAAGTAGTGGTGTTTTAGTAGCGGGAATTATTGGATTGTTCACTCATGCTGCGACGTTCCCTGATTTAATTCAATCTGCGTCTTCAGGAATGGCTGGAATGCAAGAATTAGCTATCATTTGTTTAATTGTAGGGGGAACACTAGAGTTAATTAAGTTTAATGGTGGGATTCAATTTTTATTACATCTTTTAACTTCTCGAATTAAATCTAAAAAAGGTGCTGAATTTGCTATTGCAGGATTAGTTAGTTTAGTTGATATTTGTACAGCTAACAATACGATTGCCATTGTGGTATCTGGTCCTCTAGCAAAAAATATTGCTGATGAATATGAGATTGATCCTAAGCGTTCGGCTAGTTTATTAGATATTTTCTCATCATGTTGGCAAGGTTTAATTCCATACGGAGCTCAACTTTTAGGAGCAGCTGGTTTAGCAGCTATTTCTCCATTTGAAATTATCCCATATGTTCATTATCCAATGTTAATGGGACTTTTCGGATTATTAGCCATTATGTTTGGTTTTCCGAAAATAAATAAAAAATAATCAAAAAAGCACCGCATGAAGCGGTGCTTTTTTGATAAGTAGAAAAATAGGATAGGGGATAAAAACTTGGGGAGAGTTTATCCGTTTTTAGAGTGGTGTATTTTCTAACCATGCTATTATCTCATATTATTTGAAGGATAGCAACTATTTTTAGAACAAATGTTCGAATAATGTTATAAGGACAGTTTAAAAAAGATTTGATATAATAAAAAAATAAGTTTATAAATAGAGGTGTCATCATGAAAAAAACGATTGG
>NZ_JAGAVR010000096.1:0-3155 GCF_017941855.1 Turicibacter sp.
CAAAGAAATGCGGGTGTAGTTTAATGGTAGAACTTCAGCCTTCCAAGCTGACTGTGAGAGTTCGATTCTCTTCACCCGCTCCAATAGCGAATAGTGCACTCGAAAGAGTGCTTTTTTTGTGCGTCAAAGAGGTGACTGAAATACGTAAACTAACATTTTTCATGTTTCTTTATTGAATATTATTACTAATCAAATTTTCATCAATTATAGCCAATTGTAATGAATAACTTTAAACGAAAACTTTAGGTAGCTTGGCTACTAGTTTTATAGAATTGGTTAGGTTTGGAATTTTTAGAAGCGGGAAAATGCTTTGTATGACAGATACTTAGTAGTAAAAGTTATGATATAGAAAAGTACTTTGTTTGTTGAATTTAAATATGGGTGTAGGAGATTGTTAAAATATTATAGATAGAAGAAGTATATATTTTATGATTTTATAAAGTTCTTTGAATTTCTGATGAGAGTAAGAGTAGAGGATATTCTTTTTCACGCGTAGAAATTTTATAATAATACGCAAAATGATAAGTTGATTTATCGGTGGATGTGTGAAATTTTAAAATAGTCACTATTACCGCTTAAATGTCTTATTACATTTTTGATTTTACATCGTCTAATATGTGTTTTATTCTAGGAAAAAAGAGATTGAACAAGGTAGAATTTATCAAGGATAATTTTAGCTTGATAAATAAGTTACTTAATTAAACTGATATAAGATGAATAAATGTTAATGATAATATTTTTGATGCAGGAACTAGTTTCTTTTTTATATCGTTTAAAATAAGATAGAAAATAGGTTAGATATTGATTAATCTATTTTCTATCAGTATCATACGAGAGAAATAACATCCTTTCTACTGATGACTTCACTGATTTAAATTCATCAAACAAAGATTTTTAGGTAGATAACTAAAAATCAAAGCCTGGATTCATAAAGAGGGGGATAGATTTATTAATTGATGAGTGAGAGAGTTTTGAGGAGGGGATATGATATCCTACTCTGAGACTTTATTCTAAGTTGCTAAGGTAATAGAATATTGTGAGATTAAGAAGATACTATAGTTTGATGTGCACCCCAAATGTTAGACTAAAAATTCTAACTTTAGGGGTGCATTTTTATGACCAAATATAATCCGAAATTTAAACATCAAGTGATTAAAGAATATTTAAATGGTAATGTAACTTATGCTTACCTTACTCAAAAATATCAGATTTCAAGTTCTAAATAGGTTCAAGAATGGGTTAGACAATACAAATTATTTGGAAAAAAGGGATTAGAGCGTAAACAAAGACAAGATTACACTGGTGAATTTAGGTTAAATGTATTAAACTATATGAAAACAACAGGTGCCTCATATAGTATGACTACTAATCACTTTGGAATTTCAGATATCGGAACCATTGCGAATTGGAATACAAAATTTCTTAGAGATGGTATTGAGGCATTCTTTAAACCGAAAGGAAGGCCTCAATCCCCTATGACAAAAGCAAAACAATCTAAACAATCCAAAACATTAACACGTGAACAACAATTAGAAGAAGAAAATAAATGATTAAGAATAGAGATTGAATACTTAAAAAAGTGTCAGGCTCATGGGATTGCCCCCTGGAGTCACACAATTAAATCAAAACAAAAATCATAGAAGAATTAACGGATGAGTTTCATTTATCCGATATTTTAAAAGTGACGAAATTTCCAAAATCAACTTACTATTACTGGGGCAAAAAGATGGAACAAGATAATCCAGATCAAGAGCTTGAAGACCTCATTTTAACTATTTTTAAAGAAAATGATGAGAATTACGGTTATCGTCGAATCACAGATGAGCTTCATCATCGAGGTCATCAGGTTAACCATAAGAAAGTTTATCGCCTGATGAAAAAGCTAGGAATTAGTTGTATTAAGTTTAGCCATAAAACACGTAAATATCGCTCATATAAAGGGAAAATAGGAACTATCGCAAAGAATCGAATCAATCGTCGATTTCATACACCTTATCCTTATCAGAAACTCACAACAGATGTGACTAAATTTAAAACACAAGAAGGAAAGAAATTATATTTAAGCCCTATCATGGACATGGCAACAGGTGAAATTTTATCCTTTTCAATGAGTCATAAACCTGACTTAAGTTTTGTCATGGAGTCATTAAATCAAGTCCTACCTATAATCAAACAAGCAACCTATAGAACAACGATTCATTCCGATCAAGGTTGGCAGTATCGGCATCAAAAGTGGGTTCAAACCTTAAAGAAAAATAGAGTCTTTCAAAGTATGTCACGAAAAGGGAATTGTTTAGATAATTCTCCTATGGAAAACTTCTTTGGCATACTTAAGCAAGAAATGTACTATGGAAAGACATTTAAAACCTATGAGGAGTTAAAAGAAGCCATTGAAAAATATATATACTACTATAATCATAAACGAATCAAAAGAAAATTGGCTGGCATGAGTCCAGTCCAATAGCAAATTCATACCAGCCAATTAGCTGCATAATATTAAGTTCAACTTTTGGGGTTCACTACAGTTCTTTTTTTTTGAGAAGGTTTTTTAGATAAATAGGGATTGATTATCTCTTCAAATTTAACATTATTTCTTTAATTAAATATAAGTGTCATGGAGTAATAAATAAAAAAATGTTATTTAAACCAGAGCTAAACAGGATGTACTCTACTCATGATGAGTGAAGCAATAAGATAAACTCTTCTTAAAAACAAAGCTAATAATCTCATTTAATTTAACATCATCAAAATAATTTCCAGAAAAGATAATGTTTTTATTTTTAATATTTAAAATCGTTCTAGTACAAAGTTAAATAAGAAATCAAAATTTATTCTTTTAATACTGTTTAGTAGATATAGCGGAATGAAATAGTGAGTTGATGTGACTTTTATTGTTATATCAAAAAGTATTACACACCATTAATTAGGTTGTAAAAGTATTTTTATAAAGTAAGTATTATATACAAATTCTTCAATAAGTAAAAAAGATAAAAAAATGTTTAAAAAGATTTGACACCATACAATAGAAATGTTAAAATAATCAAGTCGTCGAAAGAAGACAAAAAAAGAAATCGAAAGATTTTGAAAAAACTTCAAAAAAGTGTTTGACAGAAAGAGTTAAACATGATAAGATAATCAAGTCGCTGAAACAAGTG